>CAMBSB010000039.1 GCA_945870155.1 Paludibacter jiangxiensis
CGAGCCATAAGATAACTTAATGTTGATTCTGCACCCTGATTCAGATTTACATGTGTTTCTTCCAAACCATCGTAACAGCCTCCGGTACAAGGGTTATAAACAATTTGTTTCAATCTGTTTTCACCCAAAAACCAATCAAAAGCTATATGCAATTTAGTTAAATAATCCTCAGTTTGAAAGATTTCATAAAATAGATTTAAAGTCATAATGGTATACGAAACATCGATGGGTTGTTCTCCATAATTGGAAGCAATTTCGCCTTTTTTTAACCATTTTCTGTTTGAAATAACTTCTATTCCATTTTCATTAAATATATTAGCTATAAGAAACTTAAATGCCGATTTTGCAATTCCTTTATATTTAATATCGCCGGTTATGAGCCAAGCATAAAGCAAAGATTCGGGCAGAATACTATTGGCATAAGTAAGGTAGGATTCAAACCACATCCATTTTTCACTCGACTCATGTTTAAACATTTGTACTAATCTGTCGGCAAAGACTTTGATAAGCGTAACATTCTGAATCGTTTTAACTTGTTTATTGTAATAAAAAATTCCTTTAATTGCAAATGCCATAGCTCGGGTAGAATGAATAGTATCTATCTGTTCTAATGCATTTTGTAATACTGATTCAGCTTGAACAAAAATATCATAAGGCAATTTATTTTTCATCGATACTAAATATCCTAAAGCCCATACAGCCCTTCCATTGGCATCGTCCAGGTTCACTTCATCATTTTGATTTGTAAATACTTTATTCTCATCTACATAATTCAAAAAAACACCATTTGGCAACTGGCAGAAACTAATAAAATCCAGGTAGGTTTGTATTTTTTCGATGTTTTCATTATCATTGATTGATTTTAATAACATGCATGTAACTATCAATGCACGAGCATTATCATCGAGTGTATAGCCCGATTTTAAATCCGGAATATTTACTTTCGAAAACTGTAAAATACCAAAATCGGTGGTCATTAATTTCACATGATTCAGATTTAAGGGTGGTACATTGAATTTCAATTCAATTTTTTGCGGATTTTTTGATTCGAATAATTTGGCATGAGCTACTGCAGAATTTTCCCAAGATGTAGATACTATTTTTTGTAAAGTATTAGCTATAATGCATTTACGCAGAGGATAATCATTCATTAAACGAATAACTCCATCGGCTAAAAGAGCTGAATTTTTAAAATCGAAAATGATTCCCGTATCTTCAGTTAAAACCTCTTTAGCATGAGGTATGGGAGTTGAAATTATGGGGCAACCGCAACTCATTGCATAAACAAAAGTACCACTAACTGCCTGATTTGGGTCATTGGTTGTAAATATATAAATATCTGTCAATTGTAAATATTCAAGTAAAACCGGTAAATCGAGGTACTTATTAATGAACTGTACATTGTCTTCTAATTTAAGCTCTTTAACCTTTGCCATTAAGCTTTCCCTGTAAATTTCGCCCTCATGTTTCACCACTTCGGGATGTGTTTTCCCAATTATCAAAAACATGATATATGGTATTTCTTTAATAATAGCCGGTAATGCATCCAGGGTTGTTTCTATACTTTTACCTGAACTTAGTAATCCAAATGTGGTTAATACTTTTTTGCCCTTTAAGCCATATTTTTCTTTTAAAAATTTTTCATTTAAATGCGTTATTAAATGGGTTCCATGAGCAATTATTGAAATTCTACGTTTAGGAACTTCATATTCATTCATCAATATATCAGCCGATGTTTTGGTCATTACTATAATTGATTTACATACTGATGCGATGTCTTTAATTTTTTGTTTTAATTTGTCATCCGGGTTTGGTAAAACAGTATGAAACACAATTACGATAGGTTTTTTTAAGGTATTCAACATTTGCCGAAAAGCTGGCTCATTATCTTTGTAAAAGCCAAATTCATGTTGTATTAGTATTAATTGAATATGCTTATCTGAATTAATTTCTTTGACAAATTCAGTGTATGAATTGGCATCCGTGGTATCCAGCTTAAATTTTACTTCTTCAGGATATTCAAAATCAGATTTACCGGCTTCCAAAGCACATACGTTAATCGAAAATGAATTACTAAATTTATTATTCACAGCTTTTATCAGGTCTTGCGAATAGGTTGCAATTCCACATTCGCGAGGAGGATAAGATGTTACAACCAAAATTTCAGTTAAATCTTCAATATTTTCCTGTGTTGCTAATAAATTAATTTTTTTATTAATTTTTTGTGGATATAAAATTTCATCTACCTGATATACTGGTTGTTGAATTATCATTTTATTTGAATGATAAGTATCGGCTATATTTTTCATATTTTCTTCATGTTTAGTAAAAGTTCTTTCATTAATTCTGACATACTTAACGATGCAACGGCAATATGTGAATCAGCCGCACCGTAGTATATAAATAATGTATCGCCAAACAAGGCAGTACCAGTTGGGAAAACAACATTATTAACATCGCCAATTAGTTCCCAACGATATTCGGGCGAAAATAATGGATAATTTAATCGTGCAATTTCTTTTCGGGGATCATCAATATCCAATAAAGCAGCAGCACAAGCAGAATAAACAAGTCCTTTATCTGTATCTTCAACTCCATGATAAATAAGTAACCAACCATGTTCTGTTTCGATGGGTGGACAGCCACTTCCAATATAACTTGATTCATGTTCAAATTCGGGATCCATTACGATATGATCTTGAAAATTGCGGAAATAATCATCCCAAAATTCTTTAGTCAAATCCTTAATTTCTTTTATTGAAACAAGTTGAATTCCAGGCCGAATGCGATGTAGAAAAACTAAATTACCTTTAATTCGACGTGGAAAAAAAACCAAATTTTTATCCCATAACAAAATCTTTTCATCCGGGTCTGCCTCCTGATAATAAAACTTATGGTTGTGATAGTAGTTTTTATTCACTTTTCCGGCTTTTTCAACCAAATACACAAAATGTGCGTACGAAATAGGAGGAACTATTAAACCATGCTTTTTGAAATGAAATAAATCTTTTGAAGTAGCTAGTGCTCCACGTGCATTTATTCCATCATATGCTGTGTAGGTTAAATAAAAAGTATCATCGATTTTCGAAATACGGGCATCTTCCACACCTTGTGATTCATAATCAAACTCCGGAATCATAAAGGGTTTATCCCACCTTTCTGCAATAGTTAAAGGGCCATCGAGTTTGCAATAACCTATACTTGAATGATTTCCTTCGCGTACAGCTCTATAAAAGATATGAACATTGTCACCTTCGCGATAAGCTGCCGGATTTAAAACTGCTTCATTCTCGAATTCAAAATCAGTTTTTGATAGTAGAATTCCTTCTTTTTTTACGTTGATCATTGGGTGATTGGTTGATTAGTTGATTGGTTAATTGGTTGATTAGTTATATGGTTGATTGGTTAATTGGTTGATTAGATATTGTAGAAGCAAGAAAATCAAATTGGCTTAAAATTCTACTCTTTTCTTTTTGAAGGATCTTAATTTTAAAATTGGTGGCATGGTATCGCCTAACAGAAATCCCCAGGGTTTAAGAGGTTCTACGTGATCGCAAATAACTTTTACAATGGCCAAAATTGGAATTGACAAAAACATTCCTGCCACTCCCCAAAGCGCATTTCCTGCAAGAACCACTATAATTGAAAAAAGCGCGTTGATTTTTACTTTTGCTGCCACAATTTTTGGCACAATAATGTTATTATCAATTAGTTGAATAATATAATAAATGATTAAAATATAAATTGCATACATGGGTGATGTTTTAGTAGCCAGAGCAACCATCATGGGCAAAGCCACTGCAATAATACCTCCAATATATGGAATCATATTAAGTAAGGCTGCAATTACACCCAGCAATATTGCATAATCAATACCAAGAATTAATAGCGCCGCCGAATCAAGCGTAGCTATTATAGCTGTTTCAATTACAATTCCTAATAGATAGTGTTGAACAACTGATTTTGTTTGAGTTACAATTTTTGCTACTTCTGTTTGATTGTTAGAATCAAATAGTCTGTGTATAAACTCAAGCAAAAGTGGTTGATAAAAGAGGAAAACAAAAATATAAACCGGGATGAGCAAAACCATAGATAAACTACTACCCAAACTTACAATGATTTGAGTAATTATTGTACTATTTGTATCTAATAATTCGGCTTTGGTTTTTGTAATCCAATCATGAATAAGTTGTGGCTTAATGTCAATATAGTCCGAAAATGAAATAATCATTTTGTTTAATAAGGTGGTAAATTTTGTAACAAATAATGGCCATGTCTCACTAAACTGAGTTAGCTGCGCATATACAAAAGCAATCAATGCATATAAAATGCATACACTGAGAATCAATACGATAAGTATCGAAAAAATTCTATTAATTTTTAAACGAATGAAAAAATTCACCAAAGGATTGAGTAAAATTGCCAACAAAACCGAAAAAACAATTGGAACTATCAGATTTTGGGCATAATGAAGCATTGAAATTGAAACAAAAATAGTTACCAAAAGGAAACTGATTTTGATATAAAAAGGTATTTCAATCTTATTATTTATCAATGGTTTCATCTTTTGCTTCGCTAATATGGAATATAGAATTCAATAAATATTTAAACAAAGATCTAATTGTATCGGGATTTTGAGCAACTAAATTAGTTACACCAAATTGAAGTATTGTTCCTAAAAAAATTCTGAATGGATTTTCGGATGATCCAACTGCAATTTTTTTACTCAAAAAACCTGTCAACAAGCCCATTCCTGATCCAATAATATTGTTGAGTAAAAATGGGGATGTAGCAATATCCTTTAAAGTATTGTTAATAATACTTGCAGGCTTTAAGCTTTCGTAAATGGCATTGAACTGCTCTTTTATAAGCTGTCCTTGAATATCTAATTCAAATTGTTTTTCCTGAATAGCCAGTTTAATTTCGGCAGCTGAGTTTATATTTTTCATAATTGATTTTAGTGTTTATCGGATTAATATTAATTCATTAATTGTCTGATAATAAAGTCATAAAGCACTCTTTTCAACCATTTACGCATAAAAAAATAATACATAAATAAGAAAATCAAATTCAACCCTGAAATCACAAAAAAACCGAAGTACACTTCACCCAGCAATTTGCCTATCCAAAGAGCAGCTGCAATATTGATAAAAAGCAGAAAAAAAGCTAAAAAAGCCAGCACTACTATTTGAGGTATAAAACCTGAAATACGATCTGAAGCTTTATCGACAAATTTTAATACAGCTAATTCATAACCGTTTTTACCATAATTAGTAGCACTTTCAAGTATCGATTCAATAAGATTCGTATTATTTTCCATGATATTTTACTGTCAAGTTTGTTGTAAATTCTAATTGAGATTTATATAAAAATACACAAATCCGCATCTAATTCATAGTTAAGATATTTGTAAATACAATAAATTTATAGACACGGATTTGGCAAACAATTTTAAGTTTAAACTACTATTTCTTAGCAGTTTTCACTTCTTTCTCTAAATCTTCGGCATGTTCTTTTGTTTCTTCTACAAAATCGGTAACATCTTCTTTTACTTTTTCAAATTTTTCGGTTATCGCATCGATAAAATCACTCAATTTGTCTTTTAAAGCATCTACTTCTTTTTCACCTGTTCTGTAAATCTTACGACGAAGAACTGTTCCTTTTGCCGGTGCAAATAATACACCCAATAACGCTCCGGTTGCTGCACCTGCTAAAACTCCTAAAACTACTTTTCCTGTACTCATAATGTTGTTTTTTTTTAAATTTAATTCTAATAATTTGATATACAAATGTATTGATTATAAGACTTTTCCTTATTACATTTTGAATGCATTTTGTTGCATAATTCACACTTAGCATATTGATAATTAATTATATAATAAATTATCTACAACTGTGTTATTTACTAAATCTAACACGCGATATTTCAGTACCTAATGGATATAAAGCATCAGCATAGTCTTCGGCGGTAATAAAAATTTCCCAAAACATAAAAGGAACAATAGACTCCAAACTGGTAGTTTGTACATTTAAATTTTTAAGTTGACCTATATTTCTAACTTCACTGTTATCAGTTACAACCCACACTACATAAGCGTTTTTTGAAGGATTCAATCTTTCAACTGCTGCTAAATTCCTTGCACTAACTAAAATCATCAAATTTCCGTTTTTATCCTGCTTTTTCCTAACAATAATATCGGCAGCCGGTGTTATATCTGAAACCGGAAACTTCATTGTAGATCCACACGATAGGAATAAAAAGAAAATAAGCATTAAAGAAATAAGTTTAAAAGTTTTCATAATTTGTTTTTTTAATTGTTAGTAATTAATTGATTATTAAAGTGCTATGTTTAATATATTGTATAAAACGTGGTTCGTTTTCTAATTTTACACCTTAGGTTCGTGGAGTTGGATGGCGAAATTGTTTGTTTCATTTTTCTTTATCCATGATTATCATATCGGGTTTGTACCCAAAAACCACAGTGGCTATTCGTCTATCAACACCCATTACAGGAGCCGCAACAACAAAAATATCATTTACATACGATTCAATTAAAGGTTTTTGAATCCTCAAAAGCGAAGTATCAATTTCAGTTCCTATGATATTGGTTTCCAACTTTTTGTTTGTCGATAACAATACATTCCCATTAGGTTCAATAATATGGATATATAAAAGATTTTTCTCTTTCACAAAATCACTTATCAAATAGTTTACTTGCTCTAAGTTTCCTCTCATAATCTCTGTTCTAATGCTCCAAACCAAAGGTTTTATCATATACATTAACAATTCTCTGCGGTTTTTATCTACCTGTTCAGTCACTTCTTTTTGTATAAAAATTATATCTTTTTTGGATTGATTATCTTTCCATAAATACATGGCATAAACTGAAAATACACCTAGTAATAATGTAAAAATCGTTGCGTATTTCCATATAAAACTAAAAATATTATTCTTCTTTTTCGATTTATTTGTCTTATTTTCAAGAAATAAATCATTTTTATTTGAGTTTCTCATATTGTTATTAGTTGTTTTTAGTTGAATTAAATACAAAAAAACCAACCCTAATTTTAAATCATATTTAAAAGAGTTGGTTTTTTACATGCAATAATAATGTTTAATTATAATTCTGATTTACAATGTTTTATTTTTCACAATTTAGTCAATTCTGCATTTCTTAAAAGCATACTTCAGCACTTTTTTCTGAATTATTACAAGCGTTTATTTGCCAAATTGAGTCTTATTCCTATTAATTTTAAAATAAATTAAATGCTGTTGTATCTAAAACAATTTATCTTATTGCTAATCCTATAGTAGAAAAACCTGTTGATAAATCAAGAAACACACCAAAATGGTTCGAGAAATGATATTCAGTACCTAAATGAAAATCAAGATACAATGGATTTAAACCTTTGTAGTAAGTTCTGTCGCCATAATAGTTTGCATCCCAGGTTGTTCTAACAATTGAAAATCCGAGTGAACCTGCCGCATAAAAATCCCAATTAGAACCTGCCCGAAGTAAATTATCTAAATATAATGTACCTTTTACACCTACAGGTAATACCAACGTCCGATAATTATTGTCAGAATATGATATCAATGTTAAAAATGGAGCTAAAGTAAAATTTCTAACCACATCAAATTCATAATTGAAATTCATAACCGGGAGGGTTTGACCAATGTGCCCGTAATAATTTGAATATCCGCCTAAACCAAAACCAATATTGAAAGTACGTCCATGTAATTCAGCGTATCTTGAATTTTGGGCAGAAACAGTTGTACTGAAAATGGTACATAACAAGAGAAAAGAAATTAAAGTTGTTTTCATTTTTTTAATTATTTGTTTTAATTATCTGTGTGATTGTTGTTTATTCGATTTGTTATTTTTATGTGTCTTATTTGAATTGTCGTGTTTGTCTTTATTTTGAACCTTTATAACTGTATTTGATTTACTGTAGGTTTTACGAATATCAGGTCGAGAACCTATATTGCGTTGATTTTTATCTTTATATCCTTTGTGGTATTTAATTTTATGTTCTTTGAAATGTGTATAAGGCATATTTCCTCTATAATCTGTTAAAACAACTTTATATCCATTGTATAAATCGTAATTTCTATATCTTGTAGGTAGATAATTGCGTCTAACCCATTTAGTGCCAGAATAATAAATAAACGAATTTGTATAAACATCATAATATAACTCAATATCAGGCAAATAGTAATATTGCGCATTATCATAACCAGCCGGACCCCACTGTGGTGCATGTCCAATAGTGGCTGATACTGTGATTTGTGCCTGCGACAAGCATACAAAACTTGTAATGCTGAATAAAATAAATATAAGTTTTTTCATTTGGGTAAATTTAAAATTGATTTTATTTTCAATATGCAAAGATGAGAATGTTGGCATCAAAATCCTTTACATAATTAGGAGTTTGTGTTACATCATTCACACTTTACAATAAATATTGACAATAAAATCATTTATTTATGTTACATTTCGAAAACATTATTTGAAACAATAATTGAATATAATTAAATTATATCTAAACTTTATTCAATATTATTTTGATATTAATTAAAAACATATTATATTTGCGCAATATTTAAAACACTATAAACGATGCTACCAACATACTGCCCCAGTTGTAAATCTGAACTAAAAGTAAAATGTTTGAAATGCGAAAGCTGTCAGACAGAAGTGAGCGGATCATACGATTTACCCGTTTTATCACTTATATCAGAATCAGAACAGCAATTTATTTTGCGATTTATAAAAAACAGTGGAAGTTTAAAAGAAATGGCCACAGAGTTAAAATTAAGTTACCCCACTGTCAGAAACATGTTAAACGATATAATTCAAAAAATTGAGAGTTATGAAAAAAAATGAGTTTTGGGGTTTATTAATTAATCCTTACACGCGCTTAGCTGGTTGGCAGGCATTTGCATTGGGAATAGTTTTTATACTGCTTACAGGAATTGTTGGAACATTTGCCAATGTGTATTTTGATGGTGCAATTGATATACATTTTGCCGAAAAAGCTACTTTTAAAAACTCTTTCAACTTTTTAGGAATTGACATATTAAGTGTATTTCTTGCATTATCAATAGCAGGAATTTTCATTTCCAAAAACTTTCGTTTAATAGACATTTTAGGTACTATAACTTTGGCTAAGGCACCTTTTTTATTATTTGCCATTGCATCACTACTAACTAAATCGCCTGGTGCTGAGCAAATCATTAAAAACCCTTTGTTAATTTTCAGTTCTGCATCATTTGTTATTGTAATGCTTCTTTCTATACCAATAATAATATGGTATATAATTTTATTGTACAATGCATTTAAAACTTCTACTGGTGCTAAAGGAAATCAAGTAGTTATAGCATTTATTATTTCTTTATTAATGGCCGAAATTATATCCAAATCACTCATCATATATTTAATCTAAAATGAAAAATACGCTTATAATTATTGGACATCCTCATTTCGATAAATCGATTGCCAACAAGGCAATTATTGAAATTTTAAAGGATAAAATTAAATTAGAAAAACTTGATTCAAATATTCGTTTTCGAAATTTGATTGAACTCTATCCCAATTATAAAATTGACATTCCTGCTGAGCAAGATGCTTTAATTTGGGCAGATAATATTGTTTTGCAATTCCCGTTTTATTGGTATAATGTCCCTGCCATACTTAAAATTTGGATGGATGAAGTGTTGGAATATGGATTTGCTTATGGTAAAACCGGTGATAAGATGAAAGGCAAGAATCTCTTACTCTCGTTTACAACCGGAGGTCCGGAGGAATCGTATACACAAGGTGGACGTAATAACTTTGAAATAAGCAGTTTACTCAATCCACATAAACAAACATCAAATTTAATGGGATGCAATTTTTTAGATCCAGTTTGTAGTCATAGTATGATAAATCTTCCGAATATTTCTACTGAATTAGATGAATTAAATGAAAAATCGAAAATTCATGCGAATCAAATTTTTAATACTATCAACAATTTATAATTTAAAACCATAAAAAAATCAATACCATGAAACGAATTATTTTTATACTTGCAACTTTACTATTTAGCTATATAGCATTATGTCAGAACATTACAGGTGAATGGAACGGAGAATTATCGGTTCAGGGAATGAAGTTACGATTGGTTTTCCACATCACTCAGTCAGGAACAAACTATACTGCAACTATGGACAGCCCCGACCAAGGTGCTAAAGGAATATCAATGACTTCGGCATTATTTGAAAACAATATCTTAACAATTGAACACAGTTTGGCTAAAATAAAATTCACAGGTAATTTGATAAATGCGGATAGTATTAGTGGTAATTTTGTACAAGGTGGTCAACAGTTTCCGTTAATACTTACACGGCATAAAGTAGCAGTGGAGAAAATCAAACATCCACAGGAACCTGTAAAACCATTTCCATACAATTCCGAAGACATAACATTTGAAAACAGTATTGATAGTATAACACTTGCCGGAACTTTTACCTACCCAAAAACTGCCGGAAAATTCAAAACTGTTATTTTAATTTCTGGCAGTGGCCCGCAAAACAGAGATGAAGAAATTCTCGGTCATAAACCTTTTCTTTTGCTATCCGACTTTTTAACCCGAAATGGTATAGCAGTACTTCGTTTCGACGATCGCGGGTGTTATGAGTCGAAAGGTGATTTTGCAAAGGCAACTTCAAATGATTTTGCAAAGGATGTAGAAGCAGCTGTGAAATATTTGAGAACCCGCAAAGAAGTTAATACTAAAAAAATAGGAATTATCGGTCATAGCGAAGGTGGAATTATTGCTCCGCTGGTAGCAGTAAAAGATAAAAATATTAATTTTATCGTTTTAATGGCTGGCCCAGGAATTTCAGGCGGCGATATTATTATTCGTCAAACCGAATTAATTGGACGTGCAAATGGAGTAACAGAAACTGATTTACAGGAATCTATAAAATCTCAAACTCAAATAATCGACTATTTGGTAAATATAAAAAATCTGGATAGTTTAAAAGTAAAGCTCGATTCATATTTGCGACTAAAAATGTTAGAAAATCCCGATATGCGTAATAATGAAAAATTAAATGAACTTGTAAATCAGCAAATTACGCAGATCACATCACCTTGGTATTTGAATTTTATACGATATAATCCAGCACCCACGCTCGAAAAAGTGAAATGTTCAGTTTTGGCAATTATTGGAAGTAAAGATTTACAAGTTCCATCGGAAGAAAATTTAAAAGCCATAAAAAAAGCGCTTACAAAAGCTAAGAACAAAAAATTTATAGCCAAAGAACTAGCTGGTTTAAATCATTTATTTCAAGAATGTAAAACCGGTGCTCCCGGAGAATATGCAAGTATTGAACAAACAATTTCACCAGTTGCCTTAGATATTATGCTAAAATGGATTAACTCTAAATAATGAATTAAATTTATCATATTTTTATAAACAACATTATTGTGTTGAATATCAATACAATAAAAATATATTATTTATATTAAAATAAAATTACTATCTTTGCAAAAAAGATAATTTTAATGCAAAAAACAGAATACTTCCCACTCGTTGACGAATCAGGAAAAGTGATAGGAAAAGCTAGCCGAAGTGAATGTCATTCCGGCTCATTTTTATTACATCCAGTTGTACATCTGCATGTTATAAACTCAAATGGCGAACTATATCTACAAAAGCGAGCAGCAAACAAAGACATTCAACCCGGAAAATGGGATACTTCGGTAGGTGGACATGTAGATTTTGGCGAAGAAATTGAAATTGCTCTAAAACGGGAAGTTTTTGAAGAGCTTGGAATGAGTGAATTTAGTCCTGTTTTCATGAAACGTTATAAATTTGTATCTTCACAAGAAGCAGAATTGGTACATAGTTTTTATACAATATATAACGGCGAAATTACACCCGATCCTATTGAAATTTCGGAAGGAAAATTTTGGTCAATTGCAGAAATCGAGTTGAATTTAGGTAAGAATGTTTTTACTCCTAATTTTGAAAGTGAATTTTCAGCCTTAGTTTCTGAAAAATTATTGCCAATCAACAAGAAAAGCTAATTTTATGACAAAAAGCGTTACCTTGTTAATAAATGAAATAGGAAAATTTATAAAATCTGATTTTCATTTGGCATCTTATCTTTTTACATTTGTTATTATAGCTCTTTGTATCTATTTCAATTACACGCAGCATTTTTACGTAAATTATATCCGACAAAGCTATTATACCGGAAACTCAACTTGGGTATTTCCTTTGTTTTATACTTCCATGTATTTTTTTATTGCCATATCAACTTTAGTTCTCAGAAAAGATTATAATGCATTGAAAAACAAAGCTTTTTATCTTAAAAGTTTATTTATTATTTGTATATATGGCATTTCTATAGGTTTCTATTCTTATAAATCTATACACTTCCCTAACTTTTTTGAGGAAGAAAATCTTTTTATAATTCGCATTATTTCACAATTAAAAAGTTTGGTTTTTTATCTTATCCCTTTGTATATTTTAAAACTTATATTTGACAAAAATATAAAAGGCTTATATGGCTTAACTCTTAATAGCCAACATATTCGTGGATATTTAATTTTGTTTTTGGCTTTACTGCCGTTTATAATAATCGTTTCATTTACTCCTGATTTTCAGTTGGCATATCCGCAATTTAAACCCTGGCTGTATACCGATATTTTGGGTCTAAAAACCTGGCAAACAACAGCAATCTTCCAAATTAGTTATGCTATTGACTTTGTAATGACCGAATTGCTTTTCAGAGGAGCTTTGGTAATTGGCATGGTAAGTATTTTGGGTCGAAATGCAATATTACCTATGGTAGCTATGTATGTAGCCATACATTTTGGCAAACCACTAGGCGAAACAATATCATCAATTTTTGGTGGTTACATTTTAGGAGCATTAGCTTATCAAACACGCCATATATGGGGCGGTGTAATTGTACATATTTCCATTGCTTTGAGTATGGAATTAGCAGCAATATTTCAGCATTATACAAAATAAAAAAAGACTGAACATATCAGAACAGTCTTTTTTATGAATATGTGAAAATTCAATTTACACAGTTTTTAAATATGCAGTTACGTTTTTCTCAATACGTGAACTAATGTCTGCAATATCAGCTTTATCAAAAGCTTCTCCTGAAATATTTTCAAAAAGTTCAATATAGCGTTCGCTGATCCCTGAAACAATTTCAGGAGTCATTTCCGGAACTTGTTGACCGTCTTTACCTTGGAAACCATTGTCCATGAGCCATTCACGCACAAATTCTTTCGATAATTGTTTTTGAGCTTCGCCTTTTTCAAATAATTCCTGATAACTATCAGTATAAAAATATCGTGAAGAATCAGGTGTGTGAATTTCGTCAATCAAATAAATTTTGCCATCACGGCGACCGAATTCATATTTGGTATCAACCAGAATTAATCCACGCTTAGCAGCTATTTCAGTTCCACGTAAGAAAAGCTCCATGGTATATTTTTCAAGCATTTCGTATTCTTCAACCGAAACTAATCCCTGACTTAAGATTTCTTCGCGTGTAATATCTTCATCGTGACGACCCAATTCGGCTTTGGTTGTTGGTGTGATGATAGGCTTTGGAAAACGTTGGTTTTCGCGCATACCGTCAGGTATTTTTACACCACAAATTTCACGTACGCCGCTTTTGTATGTTCTCCATGCACTACCGCAAAGATAGCCGCGTACAATCATTTCTACCGGGTATCCTTCGCAACGTAAGCCAACGGTTACCATCGGATCCGGGCTTGCCAGTTTCCAGTTAGGAACAATATCAGCTGTTGCGTCCAAAAACTTAGCTGCAATTTGGTTGAGCATTTGTCCTTTATAAGGAATTCCCTTTGGTAAAACCACGTCGAATGCTGAAATGCGGTCTGTAGCAACCATTACAAGCAAGTCGTTTTTTACGGTGTATACATCACGTACTTTGCCGTGGTATGCATTTGTTTGTCCATCAAAATGGAAATCGGTGTTTGTTAGTGCGTTCATATTGTATAGTTATTATTGATTTTTTATATCGCTTTCTTCAATTTCTTTAATTGATTTGCCATTTTCACTTTTCCAGATGTTTCGTCCATTAATAGAATATCCAACTATAACAGCAGCGGCAGCAGATGAACTTTTAAATAAATAGTTTTTAGTAAATTTATTGTTAGCGATGATATTCTCATTAGTTAATTTATCTCTTAGACTTTTATATCCATAATTTTCTGATACAGTTTTAGAAATTTCTGAGTTTTCTAAAACTACAATTCCCTCATCAGTTTGGATTGCTCTTGCTTTTATACCTTTTACATTAAGTTCAAAGTACATTTCCCCTTTTGTTTCAAGAATAGCAATTTTATCTGCTTGGTCTTTAATTAATGTTTTATCAAATTCTAAAGCAATTAATACTAATGGAGTTTCAAGAAATTTGTGACCAAGAGTACCAGTCAAAAGTTTGATATTTATGATAAAATCTTCCATTGCATCTCTATCAGGTAATGGAAGTGACGTTAGACTTGGAGAATTTGAGTTTTCTAATTCATATCTTTTTGAGTTATATGAAATGTCTATTAGTCTACTTTCAAGGTATTTTACGTGAGATTTAGTCAAATTATTATCTTTGCTGGTAAATAATATAACTTCATTCCAAAAATCCTTCTTAATATCATGAGTTTTGAGCCTATCCCAAACGTTTTCAGCTTCTCCAATATAAACCTTATCATTATTCGTTTTCTCATCAATCCCAATAAGAAAATATATTCCAGGTCGATTAGACTCATTTGAAAAGTATTTGTTTAAATCAATTAATTTATTTCTTGGGCACGAGAATGCTTGAATTGTTAGGTTTACAACTTCAGCTAATTTAATACCAGTTACAGTTCCTTCTTTTAAATAGATACGAATACTTTTTCCTAAATTCATTATAATTGTCAGTGAAAAATTGTTGATAACTATTTCTTCAATATCAAAATTTCTTTCTTCTCTACTTGTTCCCCTTTAGGGGTTAGGGGTTCTTTTTCTCTTTTCTCATATGCCTCCACTATCCTTTGAACCAGTTTATGTCTAACAATATCTTTCACATCAAATTCAACTTTAGCTATGCCTTTTACATTTTTCAAAATCTCCAAAGCATCTTTTAATCCAGATTTTTGAGAATAAGGCAAGTCTATTTGTGTCATATCTCCGGTAACTATCATTTTGGCATTCAGCCCCATACGTGTCAGAAACATTTTGATTTGCATGGTGGTGGTGTTTTGTGCTTCATCCAAAATAATCACAGCATCACTCAGCGTTCGTCCTCGCATAAAAGCGAGTGGCGCAATCTGAATTGTGCCATTCTCCATGTATTCTTTGAGTTTAAGCGGCGTAATCATATCCTGCAAAGCATCATATAGTGGTTGCAAATACGGATCAATCTTTTCCTTCATATCGCCTGGCAAAAAACCGAGCTTTTCACCTGCCTCAACTGCAGGTCGACTAAGGATAATTTTTTTTATTTCTTTGTTTTTCAACGAGCGAACTGCCAAGGCAATGGCTGTATAAGTTTTACCAGAACCAGCCGGACCAATGGCAAAAAGCAAATCATTCGTTTCAAAATCTTTTACCAACTTTTGTTGGTTTGCCGTGCGCGCCATGATAGATTTACCATTTACACCATGCAGAATAAGGTTGTCGAATCTGACCTCGACAGGTTCACTACCTTTAACTATTTCAATGATGTTTTCTTCCGATAAAGCATTATTATCAAGGCAGTAACGTTCTATTTTTTTTATATTTTCTATTAATCTATCAGCTTCCTCGTCACTTCCCGAAATTTTCACCACATGTCCTCTTGCCATTAATCGCAAATTGGGATGCAGATTTTTCAGCAACTGAATATTGGAGTTATTAACACCGTAAAAAACAGTTGAATCAGTATGTTCGGAAAGTTCGAAAATGTGTTCTGTCATAAATGTTTAGAAGTAAGAGGTAAGAAAGTAAGACCTAAGAAATTTGTTATTTTTTCATATTAGCTTTGCTTACAGTAAAAATCTTTACAAGTTCATCTATTTCATTTTTAAGATTTGAAAAAGTTAATTTATCTAAGAGTTCTGCCTCTTCAATTAGTTCAAACCAAAACTGTGTTTCATCAATTTCTTCAACGACTATACACATTTTAGAGAATCGCTCGGCATGAGATCTTCCACGTGTTACAGCTCTGAAATTAGCTGCCACAGAAGTTCCCGACCGTAGCAGCTGTTTCCCAATTATACGTAATTCTTCCGTCTGTTTACAATATTTAGCATAAAACAAAATTATTGCTACAGCAAATTTTTTAGTTCTTAGTCTGTATTTCTCGTTGTAGTCCAAGCTTTCTAACATAAATAATTATTATAAAATTATACAAATTACTTACCTCTTACTTCTTACCTCTTGCTTTCTTACCACTATTCTAGTACGCAAACAAAGGATATGCTTCCATTGTTTTATTTACACGCTCACGAACCGAAGTGATAACAGCCTCGTTTTCAACATTTGAGAGCACAGTTTCAATCATTTCAGCGATTTCTATCATTAAATCCTCTTTGGCACCACGAGTAGTGATAGCAGGGGTTCCTAAGCGGATACCTGATGTTTGGAAAGCAGAACGGCTATCGAAAGGAACCATATTTTTGTTCACTGTAATATCAGCTTCCACCAATACTTTTTCGGCCACTTTACCTGTCAATTCTGGAAATTTTGAACGAAGGTCAACTAACATTGAATGATTATCTGTACCTCCTGAAATAATCGTAAACCCACGTGCAATCAACGCATTAGCAAGAGCAGAGGCGTTTTTCTTAACCTGAGTTTGATATGCTTTATATTCCGGTTCAAGACATTCGCCAAACGAAACAGCTTTTGCGGCAATTACATGCTCCAGTGGCCCGCCCTGAATTCCGGGGAAAACAGCTGAGTCAAGTAGCGCAGACATCATTTTCACTTCACCTTTTGGAGTTGTTTTTCCCCAAGGATTTGGAAAATCTTTACCTAATAAAATGATACCACCTCGAGGGCCTCGCAATGTTTTGTGCGTTGTTGAAGTTACAATATGCGCCCATTTCAAAGGATTTTCCAACAATCCTGCAGCAATTAATCCTGCTGGGTGGGCCATGTCAATCATTAAAATAGCACCCACTTTGTCGGCAATTTCGCGCATACGTTTGTAATCCCATTCGCGTGAATAAGCCGATCCACCACCTACAATTACTTTTGGTTGTTCACGTATTGCCACTTCTTCCATTTGGTCGTAATCAACACGTCCTGTTTTTTCGTCTACATTATATTCGCATGGTTTATAGAGAATTCCTGAACTATTTACCAACGAACCATGCGACAAGTGTCCACCGTGCGAGAGATTCAATCCAAGAAATTTATCACCTGCGTTCATACATGCTAGAAAAACAGCTGCATTAGCCTGAGCGCCTGAGTGAGGTTGAACATTTGCCCATTCAGCACCAAAAATTTCTTTCAAGCGGTCGATAGCAATTTGCTCGC
The DNA here is from genome assembly GCA_945870155.1 of Paludibacter jiangxiensis. Taxonomy (GTDB): domain Bacteria; phylum Bacteroidota; class Bacteroidia; order Bacteroidales; family Paludibacteraceae; genus Paludibacter; species Paludibacter jiangxiensis_A. The sequence continues at coordinate 17,545 of CAMBSB010000039.1, forward strand.
TTTGGTCAACAACTTCACAACCACCATAATAGCGTTTGCCAGGATAACCTTCGGCATATTTATTGGTTAATACCGAACCCATTGCTTCCATAACTTGCTCGCTCACAAAGTTTTCTGAAGCAATTAATTCAATTCCCTTCAATTGACGCTGTTTTTCGCGTGCAATGATGTCAAAAATAACTTGGTCTCTTTTCATTTTTTAAAAATTCTTGGCCCCTTAACCCCTAAAGGGGGAATCATTGAGGCATTATTTATATAATTATTGTTTTATTTATTCTTAACTTTCTTAGTACTATTCTCATAATTCACTCTTTAGGGGGCTGGGGGCAGTTCATCTAACAACTCCTGAAATCTCTCCACAAATTTCCCCACATGAAAACCATCCATTAAGGCATGATTGACATGAATATCAACCGGAAGCCACATTTTGTCTCTATCTTTGGTAATTTTACCGAATGTTATTTTTGGTATACTACGTCCTTTATCCAAAATTCGTGCATGATTTACCGAAGTAAAATCTGCCCATGGTAATGTAGAATAATGAATAATATCTTCGCCAGAATGAGGAAATTTCAAACCTCGCTCAGCTTTTACTCTTTCATTCTCTTTTTTTGCAATGTTCATAAACATTTCAATATCTTCATAATATGGATAAAAACCATATCCAAAAGTTTCATCTTCTCTAAAAATTGTGGGGCCCGCTCCTACCCTTTCATAACAAAAAACTGTATTCTCTTCAATACGATAACGAAATTCTTCTATTTCATTTACTGCTTTTAGCGACAAATACAAGTAATACAATGAAAACGGATAAGCCATTTCCTTCGCATTTTTATATGCATGTGAACATTCAACTTTTAAAGTTAAACCAAATAGTGGTTCATCGAATTCTTTAAAAAATTCGAAATGTTCTCGGCGTTTCCAAGCTGATTTGTCAATTTCGTGTTTACCCCCAACCCCTAAAGGGGAGTTTTGATAGTCCATTCTATTTAAGTATTTAGAAAAAAAAAGAATAAAAGTACAGTAAAAAAAAACTAACCCAGTTCCCCTTTAGGGGTTAGGAGTGGTTTTACTTTTTCTTTTTCTGTACTGTCCACCCAAACTTTCCTATTTCTTCTCCCAATTTATAATAATGACCATGCGAATAAGCTATTAACTTGGCTTTAGCTAAATCAAATGTATCGGTTTCAGCATCAATATATTTTGTATCAGCCTGAACATTAACAACATCGGCAATAAACATATCGTGCGAACCCAATTTAATAATATCTTTTACTTTACACTCAATGCAAAGCGGTGATTCTTTGACTATTGGTGCAGACACCTTTTCTGCTTTTACTGGCGTCAGCTTCATTTCGGCAAATTTATTAAAATCTTTCCCGCTTTTTACCCCACACCAGTCAGTAGCATAGGCCATTTCTTCGTTTGTCAGATTGATGACAAATTCCATATTTTTCTTAATAATATCATAAGAATGGCGCTCCGGACGAACAGAAATATAGCACATAGGTGGATTAGTACAAATTGTGCCTACCCAGCTGATGGTAATTAAATTATAGTCTTCTTCCGAACTTCCACACGAAATCAAAACAGCAGGCAATGGATAAATCATGGTACCCGGCTTCCATGAAACATGCGTATTCCCAACTATCTCCTCTAAAGGGAGGTTTTGATTAGCCTTTATATTTTTATCTTTCATATTTTTAATCATTGAATTAAGCTCAGGAAGTCCTCAATGGGGATTTAATGGGCTTTTATTTTATTTTCACATTATCGCGTTTAACTTCGCGTTCACAATAATGGCATTTTAATATTACCTCATCATCAAGGTTCAAAACATGAAAACGAGTACTAACAGGCTGATTATTAGTTATACAAACAGGATTTGCACATTGTACAATTTCTTTAATTTCATCCGGTAAAGTCAACGGACGTTTTTCAACAACCTGAAAATCACGAATAATATTGATTTTTGCATTAGGCGCAATAAGTGCAATTTTATTGGTTTCATCTTCGGCAAAAGCACGATCGGAAATTTTTATTATTCCTTTTTTGCCTACTTTTGCACTTTCCAGGTTATTACCAATTGTAATTTGGTGTTCGCAAACATCTAAATGTAAGATATATACAACTTTATATAACTTGTCAGCAGGAATATGGTCAATCACTGTTCCGTTACGTAATGCTGCTACTTTTAATTCTTTTTCCATTGAATACTAATTTTACGATTTTTCTTCAGTCCCATTAGTTAATTTGGGTGCTAACACCTTACTCACAATTGCTTGACGCACATAAAGTCCATTTTGAGCCTGTTGAAAATAATATGCTTTTTCATTACTATCAACATCCGGGTCAATTTCGTTAACACGAGGGAGTGGATGCAGAATTTTCAAATTTGGTTTTGAATTTACAAGCATCTCATTTTTAAGCGTATATACATTTTTCACTCGCTCATACTCCATCAAATCCTGAAAACGCTCTTTTTGAACTCGGGTCATATAAAATATATCGGCATCATTAAAATTGTCATGTAATTCACATGATTCTGTGTATAAAATATTATTTTTTCTACAAAAAACCTTATACTCGTCAGGCATTTTCAATTCATCAGGAGCTATAAATTTAAAGGTTGGATTAAAATGCGACATGGCCATAATCAATGAATGTACAGTACGCCCATATTTTAAATCTCCTACAAGGCAGATATTTAGATTTTCTAGTGTTTTTTGAGTTTTTAAAATTGAATACAAATCGAGCAGTGTTTGTGAAGGATGTTGATTGGCTCCATCACCTGCATTTATAATGGGTACTGGAGAAACTTCAGAAGCATATCTGGCAGCTCCTTCGAGTGGATGTCGCATCACAATAGCATCGGCATAACAGCTTACCATGTGAATGGTGTCGTTCAGCGTTTCACCTTTTGATGAGCTACTCGTTGCAGCATCTGAAAATCCAATGATTGACCCTCCTAATCTGATAACAGCAGTTTCAAAACTTAAACGGGTACGTGTTGATGGTTCAAAAAACAATGTAGCTATCACATTACCATCTAATGTTTTGCGGTTTGGATTGGCTTCAAATTCCGCTGCGGAGTCAAGTATTGCAAGAATTTCTTCCTTGCTATAATCCGAAATAGATACTAAACTGTTGTTGCTCATAAATAGACCCCAAACCCCTTAAGGGGCTTTAAATTAGTTTTTACTTTTATTTTAAAACACCATAATATTTCTCTTTGCTCACTCTTCTTCCCCTTTGGAAACCAGGGAAGTTATATTATTAAAAAAACCAATATAAATCCACACTGATTCATATTGGTTTTTGTATTTCTAAAGGGCAAATATCAATACAACTTATTGTATGTGAGTTGCTTTGTTCGAAAAAATATTTAAAGTTTCTTGTTTTCATTTTCCGACCACAAAGATAGTTCATTTTTTGGTAAAAATGAAAATTTACACCATTTTTAAAACTATTTGAGCAACAAATATTTTTAAAAAATTCAATTTGCGTTTCCATTTAAAATAAAAATAATTCTATCAACATATTTCTATTCTTTAATTGGGTTTTTCACATGAAGTCCAAATATTTTATCAAACTTTGATAATATTATTTGCAGTTCTTTTTTGGGAATTGAAATTTGCATATAACATTGATTATCAAATTTTTGTTTCAATACTTCAATGTTATTATCTTTTATTATTTTCATAATATCATTCAGCAACAAATAATCGAAGTGCAAATCAAAAATTTCGATTATTGATTTTTCAATGATTTCGGTTTGTGCCAATGCATCGGATGCAGCTTCTTTATAAGCTAAAGCAAGCCCACTTGTACCCAGCAAAACACCTCCAAAATAACGTACAACAATTACAAGAACATTAGTAAGCTCACGTGAATTAATTTGACCTAAAATTGGGCGACCGGCAGTTCCGGAAGGTTCACTATCATCATAAGTTCTAAAATCCAATCTTTCAGCCCCAAGCATATATGCATAACACACATGTCTAGCATCAAAATAGGTCTTTTTATATTCTTTAATTATTGTACTAATTTCAACTATATCCTGAACCGGCACTGCAAAAGAAACAAATTTACTTCCTTTTTCTTTGTAAATACCTTCTGATAAAGATGTTATAGTTTTATATGAGTCTACCATCCTGAAAATATAATTTAAAAATTTCTCATAAATTGAACCTTATCCTAATAAGATTGTTTTAGTAATAAGAGTTGTTTTTTATATTTACATATATTAATCGTTGAAAAGTTTAAACTTTAAAACAAAATATTATGTCAAAATTTGAATTTAATCAACTTTACTTACAGCTTGAACGTGATATCAAACATTTAGCTTTTACCACAGAAATTGAATATCGCAATGAAGCTCTGGAAGATGCACAAGATGTAATTTCCAAACTAAAAAATGAAATTGAAAACTGGGTTTTACAGTTAAATGAAAGGAATATTGCTTGTTATGAATTAGAGAATTTACTTGAATCAAAAAGAGTTGAAATTGCTTTAATTAGATTGAATAGCAAAGGTATTTCTGAAGAAAGAATTGAAACTTTCAAGGGCGATATTTTACGTTTTATTGCTAAAGCAATTATGAATATTTACCTGGATTCATTATTCAGAAATCAAAACAGAAAAGTAAATCAAAACGACTTATTTATCGAAAACTGAATTTTTGATAAAACCTTATTAGCAAATCACTTATATTCGAATAAAAATGTCTATATTTGAAATGTATCTTTTATGCTTAATATTATATTTTAAAATAATTTCTACAAAAAAAATAGTAACTCACCAAAATCCAATAGTTTAGAACATTGATTTTGAAGTGAGTTCCAAATCAAAACAACGCCCAATATGTTAATAATTGCGATTTAATTATTAATTTAAAATTGAATATCGCTTTAGAACACCCCCCTTGGGGGGTTGGGGGGCTGAGTATTTACAAAAAATATCAACCTGCCCAACCTTCTCTGTCCAAATTTCTGTAATTTATTGCTTCGGCAATGTGATTTGAAAGAATATTCTCTGATCCATCAAGATCGGCAATAGTACGGGCAACTTTTATTATGCGGTCGTAAGCGCGAGCCGACAAATTTAATCTTTGCATGGCATTTTTCAACAATTCAGAACCTGCTTTATCAATTTGAGCATAAGATCGCATCTGTTTCGATGACATTTGTGCATTACAATACACACCTTCAATATCCGTAAATCTTAATTCCTGAATTTGACGCGCTTTTATCACTCGCTCACGAACAGTTTCACTATTTTCGGCATCTTTTAATTCCGACAACTTCTCAAACGGCACAGGTACAATTTCTATATGAATATCTATTCTATCGAGTAAAGGGCCTGAAATACGACTCAAATACTTCTGAACAACACCAGGCGCACACACACAATCTCTATCAGGGTGATTATAATAGCCGCACGGACAAGGATTCATGGAAGCAACTAACATAAAACTTGCAGGATATTCTATGGCAAATTTCGCCCTTGAAATACAAATCTTTCTGTCCTCGAGGGGTTGACGCATAACTTCCAACACTGTTCTTTTAAATTCAGGTAGTTCATCCAAAAAAAGGACACCATTATGAGCCAGTGAAATTTCACCAGGTTGTGGAAAAGTCCCACCACCAACCAAAGCAACATCCGAAATTGTATGGTGTGGACTTCTAAAAGGTCGTTGAGAAATTAGCGAAGTATTGCTATCAATATTACCTGCAACTGAATGAATTTTTGTTGTTTCAAGTGCCTCATGCAATGTTAAAGGAGGTAGTATTGTTGGAATTCTTTTTGCCAACATTGATTTTCCGGCTCCCGGAGGTCCTACCATTATTATAGTGTGAACTATTATACAGTAACAAAATAAGTTGTATATTTGTGCCATTATAAACAATTTAACGCTTAAAAATATGAATAATATTAACAGTTATTGGGGTAATGAATGCATTATTTTAACAAGAGTTTCAACCCAAAAACAAGATTTTGAGGGTCAAAATATCGATTTAAAGAAATACGCTGAAAGTTTAGGTTTTACAAAAATACAAATAATTTGCACAAAAGAAAGCGGTTTTAAAACTTTTGAGTCAAAAGAGGGCTTTAAATTGGTTGTAGACTATTTAAACAGTAATCCAGATTGTAAAACTATTTTCATCACTGAATTGAGTAGAATTGGACGCAATCGGCAAGTAATCACCAACATAGAATATTATTTAAAAGAAAATAAAGTTAATTTAATCGTTAAGGACACAAATATAAGATTATTTGATGATTTGGGTAATTATAACCAAAGCAGTAGTATAATGTTTGCCATTTATTCAAGTTTTGCCGAATCAGAAATGAATCAAAAAAAAGAGAGATTTTCGAGGGGGAAAAAGAAACTTTTTGCTGAAGGTTTTAGTGTAACTGGTTCTGTTTTATTTGGATATGATAGAGTGATGGATGATGTTGTTAAAAAAAATAAGTATGTAATTAATGATATTCAAGCCGAACAAATAAAAACAATTTTTAATTGGTATGTTAACGGCATTGATGGCGATGTATCAAAAAGCAGTTTGAAATATTTGACACTTGAAAGCATTAAAAGGGGGTTCGATAAATATCTACATTCAAAGCGAAATGTTAATAAATGCTTAAAAGAAAAGGCATATTTGGGGCAAAAGATTACTAATAATATTATGAAAAATGCTGAATATTGGGAATATAAACAACTTGATAAACCTAAATATATTAACGCTCAAAGCATGTTGATTAAATATCCAGTAATTTTATCGGAAAATTTATTTAACAGTGTTCAATTGAAATTAAAAGAAAAAAATTCTGATAGTGATAAAAGTAAGCACATTACAATTTTGTCAAAATTAATAGTTTGCCCAATATGTAACCATTATTTCAGGGGGGAATATTTGAACAAAAATACAACTGAATTGCATCACTTTTATAGGTGTTCGCATTCGAAAGCGGTCGTAAATAAATGTGTTAACAAATCGACTTTTTCGATGGTTCAATTAGATTCTGTGTTGTGGTTATTCATTAAAGAAAATATATCAGAATTGATTAATAAATTAAATGAGTATTATCAAAATATTGATATTGAAGATATTAAGTTTAAAATTGAAAATGTGAGGGAAAAAATAAAGGAATATGAAACAGATAGGGAAATAGAAAATAACATTTTTCGTAAATCTTACAAAAGTGCGAAAGATACTAATTTATTGATAAAAAATTTTGATGATGTAATAGATTCCATCGATCTAAAAATTGAAAAATTAGAAAATGAAATTAATGAAATGAATGAATTAATTAACGATTTGGAATTAAATCAAAAAACTGACAAACAAGATGTTATTAATAAAATAAATGATATTCAAATTAACAAAAGCGAAATAAGAAAGTATATCAGATTGTTTGTTAAAAAAGTTATTCCTATATATTCAAATCGAAAATATACAGTTTTAAAAATTAATAGTTTGGCAAATTTGGGAAGTACAGCAAATTTCAAAGATTTGAATAATATAAAATTTGAAAATAAAACCGCCGAAATTGAATATTATATTATAATAAATAAAAATGATAACAAAAGAATCAGAATCAAATATTTTGAAAATAGTATGAATGTTCTTTTTGAAAATGAATGCTTTAATTTAAACGATAATATAACAAATTTGGATGATATATGGCAAAATGATGTAAATACATTAGATGATAGTTTTATAAATTTGAGCGTTCAAAGCAAATTGTTTTTAGAACAAAATGTATTACAGTTTAGTTTGAATGAATTAAAATATGTAAGGTTTGAAAATGAATTGTATAAGGTTGACCAGAAAATAAAATGATAATCTTTTGATGTTATTTATTCAAATCTTTGTTTTCCTTATATTCCTTTTTTAGTTGTTTAAATCTATATTTGTAACTCGATGGATGATTAAATAACAGTATTAAAATAATGTTTACAAAGTATTTAAGTTTTTTCATTTGCCTATAATTTTAAAGGTTATAAAAAAGTGCTATATATCAGATATAGCACTTTTTTTGATAGAGTATAAATAATAATGTAAAAAAGTAAAACGAGAGAGAATTTAAAATAAATATAAAGGAATTTTTTTTAATCAAAAAATTAAGTTTTATTTTTTAGAAATTAAATTTTATTATATGCAATTAAGTTTTTGTAATAATTAAGTTTTGTTTTGTTTTATGCAAATGTACTGTAAATATTTTGATTTTTGGAAAAGTTTGAAAAATAATTTTAATTTATGTAATATTTTTTTATTAAACGGCTCTAAACAAATCTTGAATCGAATTAAAAACATCAAATTGAATTGTATCAGTGCCATTTTTTATAACTTTTGCTATTGTGTAATACTCTAAACAAAAATTTGTAGTTACATCGACATTATATCTTAATTTTACTATTTCATTTGTTTTAAATTTGTTAACGAAGTCTGTTTTGTATAACATTTTAGTTTTACGAGAATCTTTTAAATTTTTAATATCCTTATATGTTTTATAAAGTGAATTAACTGATTCAGACCTAGATAATGCACCATTATAATTTAATTCTCTTTCATTTTTTGGAATAATTTTTCCATCATTTTGAAACAATTTTATTAAATCTGTTGTTTCTTTTTCTTTTTTGATTGTTACTATCATTTTTTTAATTTTTTAATTTTTGATTTATTGGTTGATAGTAGATTAATATCCATATCAACATACTATATTAATATAGTATGTTGATAAGCGGACAAAATTAATTTTTCCAATTTTGTGTTTTTTCATATTCATTTTTAAAATCAATATGATTAATTCTTTCTTTATGCTTAAAAATTGCATATGAATAGTAATCAATAAAATTTTCAAATATTTTTAAAATATATTTAAAATCATCATGCCTATAATCTTTAAAACATATTATAATAAGTAAATTGTCAAAATCAACTAAATTTTGTGTTGATGTTAAATCTTTTCTATATATATATAATTCATTTAAATTTTCATCAAATTCAAAACGGAAAACACCAAATTGATTAAAATGTACATTAAAAAATTCAATAATCATTTTATTGCCATTCACATTTTCAATCATTTTGCTATCATTCTTAATTATCATTTTGTTACTTCTCAAATAATTGCATATAATTTTATCACATATGGAACTTGAACAATATTCAGTATTATATAATTTTAAATTTTTTATAACACCATTGTAAGTATAATTAATTTCATCAAGAGTACAATATTTTTTGCCACTTTTCATCAATTTTTTAATTGATTCAATTACTTGAATTATTAAATCATTTTTCAATTGTTTACTACTTTTTTTTTCTTTTTCGGTTTTTACCATTTTTTTCTTTTTTAAATTAATAATTTGATTTGTTTTTCACAAAGGTACTATATTTTTTTGATATTTTGCAAATGTATTAAGTGATATTAACTGTATATTTGCTATCATTAACATTAATTAAATATACATTTAAATTATTTTGCTATAAGAATAACATTAATGATTTTATATGTGTTTTTTGCTGTTTTAATGCTGTTTTTTTAAATTCTCTTCCCTTTTCTACAAATGTACTGTAAATGTTTAGACTTTTTGAGTTAAGTTTCTAAACGATGGCAAGTTCCCTGAACGGATTGATAAGACCCTAAACGATGGCAAGTTCCCTGAACGATGGCAAGCCCTGAACGATGGCAAGCCCTGAACCATTGGCAAGTTCCCTGAACCATTGGGCAAGTTCCCTGAAAGGAATGGCAAGCCCGAACCATTAATTTATTGTTAAAATTACTTTGAATGATTTTAAGCTCTTTTAAGCGACTTTTTTAATATTGTTTGAACCATTGCACAAATAAAGGGGCGAAGATAGAACAGCGGTAAAATAAAGCGGTAAATTGATATATTATTTAGATTTTGTATACAGCATATAAAAAAGAGGGGTTGAATTTACATCTTTCATTGAATGTTAAATTAAAATACACTTTAAATTGAATTAACAAATTAAAAAAATGAATACATTGCTCTGCAACAACCTATTAATCAACATATTAAATAAATCTTTGAAGTAATTAACAAATTAAATAAAATGAATACATTGCTCTGCAACAACCTATTAATCAACATATTAAATTGATTTAATAGTACAATAAAGGTACATCTTCAAAGAAAATCTACATTTTTTTAAATTAAATGAAAATAAATTTTGAAACTACTCAAAAAATCGAAATATATACAGTACATCCCGCCCGCCCCTGTACATTGATGTAAAAATCTTAAGACATATGTAATTAAAATATTCAATTAAAATTTGTAATTTCTTTTTTACATTTTTTTTCTTTTTAAAATATGTTTCTTTTTAAAATATGTTTTTTTTACATTTGTATTTTTTAAAATAACATATGTAATAAAAAACATATGTAATAAAAACATATGTATTGTTTTTTTTAACATTTATTTTCTTTTTAACATTTTAATCATTTTAACATTTGTATTTTGAAAAAATAAACATTTGTACTAAACGCAAATGTATTGTTTTTTTTATTTTTGTTAATTTCCTGAAAGGGGTTTTTAAATGGTCATAAATTTAATGATTTTAGATAGTTCAAAGAATTAGTTTTATAGTTAATTTAAGCACTTTAAAAGGGGGGTATATATCTGGACACTCACAGTACTCAAATTGCGACATATATAATAATAAAGAAAAGAAAAGAAAGATTTTTTCATTTTCTTTGTTTTTTTTGGGAAAAAACAGAAAAAGAAAAAGGAGAAAAAATAATTTAGGATTGATATAAAATCTATAATTCTAAACACGACTAAACTTTTTTTAATAGTCATAAATTTAATGATTTTAGATAGTTCAAAGAATTAGTTTTATAGTTAATTTAAGTACTTAAAAAGGGGGTATATATCTGGACACTCACAGTACTCAAATTACTACACATATAATAATAAAGAAAAGAAAAGAAAGATTTTTTCATTTTCTTTGTTTTTTTTGGGAAAAAACAGAAAAAGAAAAAGAGAGAAAAATGTAATCAATATTTTTTTAAAGTTTATATGTTTATGTATCTTCAAATTTTAGAATTAACAACGCCCCCGCCCCTCAAACCATCGCCCCCAAAAAGTCATTAGTTATTAAAATAATTTATTAAATAGGTTAAATATAGTATATTTATTTAGTATTATTGTATATTTATGCATTAAAATTGACATATAAATACAAGAAAAAAGCTATTTATTTGATGTTAAATTTACCGATTTAATTCAATACATAAACTCAATAAAACCCCCTTAACAGCTACATTTTAGCCATTTTTGTACTATTCCATAATTCTACATTAAAAGGCTGCAAAATCGTAAACTTTGGTTTTTGCCTTTTCATTCACACTATTTAATGGATGAGGTTTGGAGGGCGGGGCCTCATTTCTTTATTGGCCGCCCTACCCATTTGATAATCAGTATATTATGTCTGTATTGATTTAGCGGAAATATTACATAAAATAAATAAAAATATATATTCTAATCTTTTTTATTAAAATTTTTATTTAAAACTTCATAAACTTACATTTTAAGAATTAATTAAGAATTAAACAGCAATTCAATTTTAAAGCTTTAAATCAAAACATTTCTGCATTGCTAATACAAACAACTACTAAAACAATTTAAGTCCTTTAAACCTCTTTAAATTGAATATATAAAGCAATGGGATAAGTACATTACAATCTCTTTCAACTACCTTTTAAATTGATGATCCAGAATCATATCATTATATCAATTCAATTCAAATACATGTCTTTCTTTTTATCTATAAAATTTTGCAAATTTTATTTTTAAAATAAATTTTAAATGAAAGCAGACAAGACGACCATCGCCCCAAATTTGAAAAAAAATTAATAAAATATTTTATTTCAACTTTTTTTTTCAAAATTATTTTTGAAAAGTTTTTTACACATCTAATCGATTGTATTTCAATAATATAAATTTTTATTTTTATTTTTTTGAAAAATAATTATTTAATTTCCTGTACTTTTTATCATTTAAATATATTTAATTATTTAAATAATATGCTTAATTATTATACTATCTATAAAGAATCTACATTTTGTCGGCTCTTTGATATACTTACTTATATATAAACATAATAACAGACTGTATTAACCTATTATATTTTGTCAGCATATTAGCATACTATATATATAGAATAAGATATTAAGCTATTAATCAATAAATAAAACAATAAATAAATACAAACTAAACTCTAAACAAAATGGAAAGACTAAGAAAAAAAATGACCAAAGAACAAAAGAAAAAAATTGGGGATGCAAATCGAGGGAAAAAGCGGACGCCCGAAACAATCGAAAAAATGAAAGAGGCAAAAAAAAATGTTGTTGTAACAAACGAAACAAAACAAAAATTATCTGATTCATTGAAAAAATATTGGTCGACTGTGATATGGGTTGATGAAACAGACAACGAAACTATTAACACAATAAAATAATATGGATAGGGAAAAACAAAAAATAATCGAAATGGGAAATTTCACAATCAACCCGATTCATTTGAACATTCTATTAACACCATCTGAAAATATTATATTTAACATTATTATGCATTTTGAGGATGTAAATCAAATTTATATCAGTTTATCAGTTTTAGAACTTTATTCAAGCTTTGCCAAATCATCGGTTATCAGAATGAAAAATAATTTAATCAAAATGAATTTTATTGAGATTACAAAAGAAACAAACAAAGGTTCTATCATTGTAATTAAATGGAAAGAAATTTATAACATTTTAAAAAAAATAGATGATGAAAAGAATATTGTTAACAAATTAAAAATATGTGATGAATATAGATTTAAACAGAATTTAAATGTAACAAACAAAGGTAATATTAACAAATATACAAATAGTGCTTTTGATATTTCATTAAACAATCAAAAACCTGAAATTGAACGGATTGAACAAAAGAAAGGATTAATAAAAGAGTCAAAAGATGTTATTGTAATACAACTAAATGAGATACAAAAACAATTGGAAATAACTGAAGATTTAACAGAAAAAAATGAATTAAATAACGAAATTAACAGATTAAAAAGACTAGCAAAATCAAAAAATAAAAATATAACATTTAACACAAATAAAAAATTATGGATAATAACGAAATATTAAAAGACACAAAAATAGTTGAAAAATTTCTACTAGATACATTTAAAGAGTATAAAAGAAATTTAAAAGAGGATGGAAATAAAAGCGAAAAAATCAGACTTTTTTCTGATATAAGAAAATTGGTTAATACCTTATATTTCCATCCCTCTTATCACGAAGATTTTTTTTTAGAAATAGGAAATGAGTAATAATAAATAAAATACAATGCAATATGAGTAAATGAATAGTAATAGTAATAAGAATAAAAAAGTAAAAAGTGAAGCGGTTTTGAAGTTTGAAGCGATGAAAAAATCAATCAATAAACTGTTAAAAGAAAATGTTATAACAAAATCTGAAAGCATATATTTAATAAATAATTATTTAAACAATCTTGATAAATAGTTATGAAAACATTTAACAATACAATAAGCAAACAGATTTTAAAACAGTCCGTTAATAATCTTTATGAAAGCGGTTTGCCATATGGATTAACAACCGATTCAAAGAATTTAGATGATATTTTTAGAATTGATAGGGGGAAACTTGTAACAATAACAGGCATCCCCAATATGGGCAAAAGTGAATTTTTAGACTTTCTATGTGTGCAGTATAATAAGATACATAAACTAAAAACTGTTTATTTTTCGCCCGAAAATCAACCCATCGAATTACATTTTAGTAAGTTGATTAGTAAGTTTACAAATCAAACATTTTCAAACAAAATTGATAAAAATGAATTCGATAAAACAGTTGATTATATAACAGATAATTTCTTTTTCCTGAATTATGAAAATATATTTAACTTAGAATCTGTATTAACTGAAACTGAAAATATAGTTAATAATAACGAAAATGTTGGAATTCTAGTAATCGATTCATTTAACAAATTAGAGGCTCAAAAAGATTTCAATGTTACAGAAACAGACTATATATCAAAGATTTTAGATAGTTTGGAAAGGTTCGCCAAAAGGTTAAATTTAATTGTTTTTCTTGTAGCACATCCCAGGAAAATGCAAAAAGATTCAAGCGGAAACTACTCTATTCCAAGCCCTTATGATATAAATGGCAGTGCAAACTTTTTCAATAAATCGGATTATTGCATCACGGTACATCGCGACTATTCAGAAAATAATACAATCATTAAAATTGATAAAGTAAAATTTAAAAATTATGGCGTTGTAGGTGAAACAATTTTGGGGTACGACCTAAAAAGCGGAAATTATTTTGATATTGAACAAAGCGGAAATTATTTTGATATTGAACAAAATTATACTTATGTGCCTAAAAATTTTATTATTCCAGAAAGCAAAGAAAATAATAATACAATTGATTATCTAAGTACCGAAATAAGTTTTTTTAACGATATTAAAGATGTAATTCCGAAAAGTAGTACATTGAAAGAAATTTTATTTTCTGAAAAATTTAAAGGTCAAAGAAATAAGATCGAAATTTTAAGAAATGAATTGGATTATGAGAAAAGAAAAGCTTTAAAATCTAATCTATTGAATTATTCTGTTTCCTGCACATTTGAGGGCAAAAGGGCAAAAGAAAACATTAAAGAAATTAATAATCTTGTTTGCATCGATATAGACAAAAAGGATAATCTTCAAATCATTAATAAAGTACCCAATATTTTAAAAAGTATTGATAATGTGTTATTTAGTTCAAAAAGTTGTGGTGGTGATGGTTATTTCTGTATAATACCAATTCAGGATAAAAACAATTTTTTAGGACATTGGAATAGTTTAGAAAAGGACTTTAAAAAATTAGGTATTGAGATTGATAAGCAATGCAAAGATGTTTCGAGGGTTCGTTATTTTTCAATTGATAATGATTATTATTTAAATACAAATTGTACGATTTACAATCGAATTTCAAATGTTTCTAAATCAAATGATAAGAACACAAACAAAAGTATATTAAATGAAAATAAGGCATTTAAAACAGATAATAAGATAGATTTACAGTCAAAAGATACTTATCAAAAAATAATTAAAATAATTAACGATTGTAAAATAAATGATATAAATTTAACTGAAAATTATTCAAATAGATTTACTGTTTGCATGTCTCTAATTTCTGAATTCGGGGAAAACGGGCGGGAATTGATTCACGAATTTTGCAAACTATCAAAAAAATATGATAAGGCAAAAACTGATGAGAATTTTGATAACTTATTAGAACGATATGAGGGAAACAATGATTATACAATTAACTCTATATATCACATTTATAACAGCTTACATCAATTAAATTAAAAATAAAACAAAAATAAATTACTAAATAAATAAATTAAAAAAAAACAAATTAAAAATTATGAACAAAGAAATTAAAATTAAAGATTCAAAAAAAATCGGTGAAACAATTGCACACCTGCAAAATTTGGCAAATGTACTATCAGATAATTTGCAGAAATTAGATAGTTATAATGCAATTTATCAGATTATTGACAAAGAAATGATTTACGAAATAACAACCTATCGAGATGAAAAGAGCAA
>CAMBSB010000040.1 GCA_945870155.1 Paludibacter jiangxiensis
AATTTATTTGCATGTGGAGTGGCACGTAGCGGAGCTTATAACCGCACCCTTACTCCTTTCGGATTTCAAAGTGAACAGCGCAATTATTGGGAAGCTACCGAGGTTTATGATAAAATGTCGCCATTTATGACAGCCGATAAAATGAAAACACCTATGCTTTTGGTGCATGGCGAGGCGGATAATAACCCCGGGACATTTACACTACAGACCGAACGTTATTTTCAGGCATTAAAAGGACTGGGTGCTCCGGCACGCATGGTTATACTTCCTAAAGAACAACATAGTTATGTTGCACGTGAGAACATACTTCACCTGCTGTGGGAACAAGATAAGTTTTTTGAGAAATATTTAAAGTAAAAAACTTGACAATTCAACCCCGCAAGCCCAAGCCCCCTAACCCCCTAAAGGGGGAATATTGCGGGGAACAAATAGTGTTTTATTTAATTATTTCATCAAATTTCAATTTAATGGTTTTTTTAATTCTATTTTTTTTCAATTTACTGCAAAATCAAAACTCTGTACTATTGGAGTAGTGATGAGTATTTACAAAAAAACAGATAAATTGATATTAACATAGTTGTTGTAGAAATAAAAAGGGTATTGAAAATCAGCGGATCTCGTTAAATGATGCAACCTGGCATACAAAATATTAAGTCAAGTTTTCAATTTCTATACAGGCATACACCCCAAAACTCCCCCATTAGGGGGCTAGGGGGCAGATGCTTGACGCTAAGTAGTTACAAAAAACAAATAATTTGTTATTATTCAAATTTTTTTACATTTTTTGTTGCACAATCCGAAATAAATGAGTTCCTTTGTACCCACTAAGATAATGTATTTTCTCTCGCTTGGTTATTCTATCTCTTCTATCTCTTGAACTGATTTCTATTAACCCTCGTTTGCTTATACAGTTCTTGAAACAATCATTTATTCATTATTTTATTTTATTTTATGAACATTTACGTAGGTAACTTAAGTTACAAAGTTCGCGAAAACGACCTTCAAGGGGTTATGGAAGAGTATGGCAAAGTTGATTCTTGCAAAATTATCAAAGACCGCGAAACCGGAAAATCAAAAGGATTTGCATTTGTTGAAATGGCTGATGACGCTGTAGCAACAAAAGTAATCGAAGAATTAAACGGTGCAGAATTCGATGGTCGCACAATGGTAGTTAAAGAAGCAAGACCAAGAGCTTAATCTTTTACAATCAAAAAAAAATAAAAACTTCTGTTATCGAAAGACGACAGAAGTTTTTTTC
Source organism: Paludibacter jiangxiensis (assembly GCA_945870155.1). Lineage (GTDB taxonomy): Bacteria > Bacteroidota > Bacteroidia > Bacteroidales > Paludibacteraceae > Paludibacter > Paludibacter jiangxiensis_A. The sequence goes on from CAMBSB010000040.1 coordinate 1,259, forward strand.
GTAAATACAGTGTTTTAGAATATCTTTAGGCAAAATTTTTAGCTGCAAAATGAAAAATACTCCCATTGATTTAATGTTCAGCAAAGGAAAATATAAAGATGCCGGTATCTTTTTAAAAATCACACAACTTCTTGGCATTCTGTTTGTTTTTACATTTATCACGTTAATATTAGTTACACTAACAACGAATAATAATTTAACTGACATTAAAAGTATTAAAATTGCTCAGTTAATTCAGTCAATTTGTATTTTTATAATTCCACCTTGTGTTTTGGCCTACATGTGGAGTTCCAAACCATTGACATATATTCAGATAAGTCAAAAAATAAATTTCAAAGCTGTTTTGCTGGTTATAGTTTTCATAATAATAGCCATCCCTTTTATCAATTTACTTTCTTATCTAAATCAACAAGTAATTTTTCCTGAATTACTTTCACCACTTGAAAATTGGATGAAAGCCTCTGAAGCTGAAATTGGAGTTTTAACCGAAAAGCTGTTGAATGTACATACCATTAACGATTTGGCATTTAATATTCTATTAATAGCCATTCTTCCTTCTCTGGGTGAAGAATTATTTTTCAGGGCTACAATACAAAAAATATTTTCGGAGTGGCGTGGAGCTATTTTTGGGATTTGGGTAGCTGCTTTTATATTTAGTTTCATACATTTACAATTCTACGGCTTTTTTCCACGCTTGTTGTTGGGTGCATTTTTCGGGTATTTGCTTTGGTGGAGCGGCAGTCTTTGGTTGCCAATTATTGCACATTTTACCAATAATGTAATTGCTGTAATATTTTATTATTTAAAATTCAACGGAGTTAAAGTGTTTGATATTGATACCATTGGCACAAACGAAACTCTTTACTTAGGTGTAATAAGTGGTGTTTTAACTCTTGGCGGTGTTCTGTTGATTAAAAAGAAATTAAGTACTGAAGTTAAATCTGATTATTAGTCATTCCTTCTTATTAATGTATTTAAAAAGAAAATCAAATTTTAAACTCAAAAGTTTTTAATTTTAATTAAACTATTCAGCTTAATATCAGTCTATTTTAAGTGCATCTCTACACCTTAAAATAAAATTATGATAAGTACGCAGTATTTTACCGCACCGGAAACAACATCAATTTCATTTATTGAAACAATTGGACAATTAATTGATAGTATCCCCAATAAAGATAGAATTATTAGTCTTAGTTTTTTTGGAAGCTCGTGCGATGATAATTATACTGAAATACTTTCCCATATAAAAATAAAAACACAAGCTGTTTTTATAAATAACACACCACTAATCACTTACATCGCTCAAGAATTAAATCAATCGGGTGGATTTGCTGTGGAAGTAAATTATTTAAATTCGGACATATCTTTTGAATCTGTAAATTTCTCAACTTATTTAAATACCCGATATGCTTGCATTAATTCTTTCAAAAATAGAATTTTATTGCTTGAAGGTGTTCAAGCCAATTCATTTAAAGATGCCATATCAATTCAGGCAAAGGATATATTTATTAAAATTGATAAAATATTAGAACTTGAAAATTTTCAGATTTCTGATATTGTCCGTCAATGGAATTACATTGGAAAAATAACTGAAATTCAAGAGGATATACAAAATTATCAGGCTTTTAATAATGAAAGAGCAAAATTTTATGCACAAACTGAATGGCCAACAGCTTATCCAGCTGCTACTGGTATTGGAATGGACTGTAATGGCCTGATTGTTAGCTTAGTGGCAATATCTAATGGAGATGATTTTTCAGTATATCCTATAAACAATCCACTTCAAATAGCAGCACATAATTATTCCTCAACCGTACTTATTGGTGATAACCCAGTTAAATATACACCCAAATTTGAGAGAGCTAAAATAATACAATCTAAATCAAATACCTATTGTTTTGTTTCGGGAACTGCAGCAATAAGAGGAGAACAAAGCATTGAAAATATGCATGTTTCAGCTCAAACAGTTCAAACTATCCAGAATATTTTATATCTCATTTCAAATGAAAACTTACGAAAGCAAGATATTGAAGTTTCAAGCGAGTTGAAAATGCAGAGCTTGCGAATTTACGTTAAATACTTCGATGATATTGAAAAAGTAAAGGCTGAAGTCAATAAAACTTGGCCGCATGTTCCGGCTATTTATTTAAAAGGTGATATTTGCAGAAAGGAACTTTTGGTTGAAATAGAAGGTTTTGCCAAGGAAAAATAAATGTGATTCAAATTTTTAAAATATAAATTCAAATCTATTATGAGAAAATATGTTTTGATTCAAATATTGCTTTTTGTTTTTATATCAGTTTGGGCAAACGAAATTGACAATTTTTTTCCTGCTGCTGAGCTTAAGACAGGCATATTATGTAGTGATGAAGTATTTATTCGCCGAACCTATCTCACGCTTACCGGCAGACTACCTCAGGTAGAACAAGTTAAAGCTTTCTTATCGTCAAAAAAAGAATTAAAACGAAGTGAGTTAATCAACCAGATTCTTGATTCGGAAGAATATATACGTTATATGCAAATGCGTTGGGGTGATATCTTACGTATTAAATCTGAATTCCCAAGTAATCTTTGGCCGAATGGAGTTCAGGCCTATAACCGATGGTTATACGAAAAATTAGCTTCAAATACACCATATAATAATATTGTTAAGGAGTTACTATTGTCAAAAGGAAGCAATTTTAAATCACCGGCTGTAAATTTTTATCGTGCATTTTTGAAAAAAACACCCGAGAATATTTACAAAAACATTGACCTTTTGTTTCTTGGCAACAGGAATCAAAGTGATGATGGAGCCAAATGCTTTTCACAAATTCAATACAAAAAGACGAAAGAATGGAAAGAGGAAATAGTTTTTGTTGATATACACAAAAATTTTTACTCAACGTCTGTAACCATGCCCGATAAAAAAGTAATTCAATTAAATAAAGGAGAAGATTGGCGAGTAGGTTATCTTGATTGGTTAACAAATAAATCAAATAAACGATTTTCTGCTGTTATGGCCAATAGGCTTTGGTATTGGATTTTTGGGCAAGGTATTGTTAATGACCCGGATGACTGGGGAGCACATAATCCTCCATCGAACCCTAAGTTAATGGATTATCTTGCAAATCAGTTTGTAGTTTTGAATTACGATATGAAAGCTTTTTCTCGTCTTATTCTAAATTCCAAAACGTATCAAAGTCTTAGTACTCCAACATCTAATTTTGTGCCTCAAAGATTGCAAGCTGAAATAATTGTGGATGCTTTGGCAGATATAACGGGCATTTCGGATGCATATCGCAGTCGTGTTCCTGAACCCTTTTCTTTCTTTCCCATTGGTACACGATCAGTAGATTTAGGAGATGCTACTGTATCAAGTTCAACACTGGAGTTATTTGGTAGAGTTTCGCGCGATGTTTCGCTTGAAAGTCAACGCTCTAATAAATTGACATCAAAGCAATTACTATACCTAATGAACTCATCAGAATTAGAAGAAAGATTACGAAAAAGTGTGAAATTAAATTTTATTTGTCAAAATCAGAAAAACATAGCAGGGGTTTGCGATGAAATCACATTGCTTATACTTTCACGTTATGCTAGCAATGAAGAAAAGTTACTTTTTAAAGAATTTTCTGTAAATAACAAGTTGAATTTGCGTGATTTAGCTACTACAATTGCATGGACTCAAATAAATAGTACAGAATTTTTGTATAATCATTAACAATTATCTAATCAAAATATTGATAAAGATGAAAACATATTTTTTAATCCTGATTTTTATTTTGTTTTGTATAAATGAAATAATGGGACAGCAAGCTAAATCAGTCATTCTGGTTTATTTAGATGGTGGACCTTCACAGACAGATACTTTCGATCCTAAACCAGAAGCCGGCAGAGATATTGTTGGAAATTTTAAAGATGCAATTCAAACGAATGTTCAGGGAATTCAAATTGGACAAAAATTACCATTGTTGGCAAAAATTGCGGACAAATACAGTTTAATTCGCAGCATGACACACAATGTAAATGCCCATGAAACAGGTCATTACGCAATGATTACGGGAGATATGAGTGGCGGCTACGTGGTTTATCCTTCGTATGGATCGGTCATAGCTTTTATCAAAAAAGACGCTTATAACGGCATATTACCATCGTATATTTCTTTAACAAGTGCTAATAACCGATTTAACGAGGGCGGTTTTCTTGGGAATGAATATAAATCGTTTGATACTGGTGGCGAACCTGAAAAAAATTTGTTTGAAGTTGAGGGCATAGTTAATAGATATGTAAATGCAGCATCTTTAAACAAAAGAATGAATTTGTTGAAGGATTTTGAAAGCTTAAATGTAAATCTAAATAATGAGTTCATATCAGAAAATGCGAATAAATTCAGGAAACAAAATTCAGAATTTATAGCAGGAAAATCGCGACAAGTATTCGATTTGTCAACTGAAAGTAAAGAAATGCGTGAACGATATGGCTTGAATCGATTAGGGCAGTCCTGTCTGGTTGCCCGAAAATTGGTTGAAGCGGGAGTGCCTTTTATCAATGTGCGCACTACCGGTTGGGATACACATAAAATGCATTTTCAAAGAATGAATGATATGCTCCCCGAGTTGGATAAGGCATTGTCGGCATTGCTTATCGATTTAGATGAAAAAGGATTGCTAAAAAACACAATTGTACTTTGTGGAGGTGAATTTGGCAGGACACCTAAAGTGCTTTATGAGGCTCCGTGGAATGGGGGAAGAGCACATTTTGGTCAAGCATTTTCATATTTGGTTGCCGGTGGTGGATTTATTCCCGGAAAAGTTATAGGTGCTACCGACAAAACCGGCGAAAATATAGTGGATAGAAAAGTATATCCTGCCGATTTGATTGGCACACTATATTTGCTATTGGGCATAAATCCTTATGGTAAATTGCCTCATATTTTAGAAGGCGAATTGCCCATATTACCCTCATTGGGTAAAGCAGAACAGAGCAATGATTTACTTTATGAATTAATCAACATACCTAAACCTAAAGTAATGAATAACAAATAGTTATATATATCATAAGATTTTTTCATTCATTTCAATTCATCAATATTATGCGCTTCAAAATAGTTTTACTTTTTAGCTTCATATCATCTTGTTTATTTGTAGTATCACAAAAACTAAGCATAGGATATATTTATCCAGCTGGTGGTGAAAAAGGAACAACTTTTGAAATTCAGGTTGGGGGTTTAAACATTAGCGATGCTACAGAAGTGTTAATTAGTGGCAATGGATTAAAAGCAGAGCTTGTCCCGCTTAGCAAAAGCACTAACAGCGCGAAAGTGAAAAAAAAGGTAAAATTTGATGACCAAAGTAGTCCTCAGTTAGCCGATAGGGTAAATGTAAGAGTAACAATTGATAAAAATGCCTTGCCCGGCTTGCGCGATTTAAGACTTCAATCAAAAAATGGAATATCAAATAAATTAGGTTTTGAAGTAGGTCAATATCCTAATATTGTTGAAAAAAATATTTCAACACTTCAAAGTCCAAATTATGTAAATAGTTTACCGGTTACACTATGCGGTCAGATTATGCCCGGCGAAAGAGATTATTTTTCTTTCAAAGCAACAAAAGGAATGAATTTAGTAGCTGAAGTAAAAGCCAGAGAATTAGCGCCTTACATTGCAGATGCTGTTCCGGGCTGGTTTCAACCTATTATACGTATAACTAACAGTACAGGTAAGGAAATTGCATACAATGATGATTATAGAAATTCTGTTGATCCGGTAATTATTACAACTATCCCCGAAACTGATACTTACACGCTTTGCATATTTGATGCAATTTACCGGGGACGCGAGGATTTTAATTACCGGATACAATTAGGGGAAATACCATTTGTAAAATATATTTACCCTAGTGTTGGTAAAATAGGTAAAAACACAAAGATAAAAGTGTGTGGTGTTAATATTGAATCAAATAATATAACATTCAAAACGAAAAAATTAGGCGTTTCAAGTTTTGTTGCGAAGGATGATAAAGGTTATATTTCAAATTCCTTCCCATTTTATGGAATACCAAAAACAGGGATTATTGATTTTAACAGTATTGAAAATAAGGAACTTTTTATTGGTTCAATAGTTTGCGATTCGCTTCATACTGCGTTTCAAACAAAACGCTATCTGATAAGTGCCTTAAAAAATGAATATATTGCCATAGATATGAAAGCCCGAAGATTGGGGTCACTTTTTGATGGAAAAATGACATTGAAAAATACGTCCGGTAAAATTTTAATGCAAAATGATGACTTAGAGGATCCTACAGAAGGATTGATGACCTATCATGCGGATCCCAGAATTCAATATAAAGCAACAGAAACCGGTGTTTACATTTTAGAAATTGAAGATGTGTTAGGTAATTTTGGTACTGAGTATTTATATTTGATAGAAAGAGTTGAAATTTTTCCAACTTATAAGGTCTTTGTTTCTCCTGCTAATTTAACTATCCCCAAAGGAGGTACAGCATTAATAAAACTGGACATTGAAACCACTGAGAAATTTATTCCTGAAATTGATTTCACTCTAAAAGGTTTACCTAAAAACTTTAATATCAGCAATAATAAAATGCTACAAGGGCTTAAAACTTGGGATATGTCGATTACCGCACCCGAAAATGCCAAAGAAGCTAATTATTCAATTGAGGTTGAGGCCTCGTCATTTTTAAAAGGAAAACAACAAATAAGCATGAAACAAAAAGCAATTGCAACCGACAATATGATGCAAGCATTTTATTATATGCACCATATTCCGGCATCAGAATTGGCAGCTAAAGTTTCTCAATCCGCTCCTTTTTCGTTGCATTTTATACCGCAAATAGAAAGAAGTCTTGATAATTCAATTTTTGTAAATCCTGAAGATACATTGATAGATATTATTGTCCGGGTTGAAAGAAGAAATGGTTTTCCGGAGCCAATTAATGTTGCATTGAATAAGAAAAACAAAAACATTGTTATGGAGAATGTGAAATTTCTTGTGGGTGAAACAGAAAAAACGATAAGGCTAAAATTGAACGCTGAAAACACAAGAAAAATAAAAAAAATAAAAATCCCATTGTGTTTTGTAGGTACCGTAAATGAACAAGTTGACAAAAAGGGAAAACGTTCATTCGAAAATGCTTCCTACAAAGAATATAGTCCGGTTTTTGTGTTGGAAAAAAGAGAATGATAATTATTTGTTATTTTTATTATCACAACAATTTAACAACTTATTATTCTATCATTAACCCACTTTTCAGCTCACCATTTTACCATGCATCAATAAATCCATGGCTTCAGTCATCGAACCGGCTTTGGTAACTGTTCCTCCGTTGACAAAGTATATTGCATCAGCATTTTCAATTGTATTTAATCGGTGCGCGATGATAATTCGTATGGTTTCTTTAGGTAATTTCAACATAATTTCATCGAGTAGTTTTTCCGTTACTGTATCAATATTAGCTGTAGCTTCATCCAAAATTAGCAACTCAGGTTTACGCAATACCGCACGAATAAAGGCAATTAACTGTTTCTGACCCAGACTTATACTGTCGCCAGTCGATTTTATTTCGGCATCCAAACCACCATCAAATCGCTCGAGCAAACTGTCTAAACCAGCTTTGGCAATAACCTCAGCCAATACATTGTTGCTTATATCATTTAATTCCACATTGCCATATAAAATATTATCACGCAAAGTTCCGGTAAACAGAAATGGTTCCTGTAGTATAAATCCAATTTTAGAAGTTCTGGTTGTGTCGTCCATAGTTCTGATATCCACTCCATTGAGAATGATTTTTCCTTTTGTTGGATCATATAACCTGGCCATTAACGATGCTGTTGTAGTTTTACCGCCACCTGTAGGCCCTACAAAAGCATAAGTTTTTCCGCGTTGCAAACTGAAGCTCACGTTTTTAAGCACTTCGTTTCCGGTGGAATATGAAAATGAAACATCCCTGAAACCCAGCAGACAACATTCATCTTCGGTTTGAGTTAATTCATGAACTTTCAAATTATTTTCCATCACCAGAATTTGTGAAATTCTATCCCAGCCTGCCAATGCCACCTGAAAGTTAGCCCAAAGAGCTGCTATTTGTCGCAATGGATTGTAGAACTGAGCGATATATGCCAAAAAACTGATAAGTAATCCTACTGTAAATTGGCCTGTACTAATAAGATAAATACCAAAAACTAAAACTATCATTTGACCTATGCTTGATGAAAGACCAAATACAGGTGTAAATATATTATTGGCAATGCCCGATTTCAAAGCTGTTTTATAATTTTCTGTATTCACCTCATCAAAGCGTTTTCTAAAATAATCACGGCGGTTAAAAGCCACAACCACTTTAAAATTATTCATGCTTTCTTGAATTTCGGCACTTAAATTACCTGTGCTTTTCATGTTTTTTGCATTTTTGCTTTTTACCCAGGGGGAAATAGACTTAGTAAAAAACAAAAGTAAAAGGGCTGGTAACAAAGCTGCCAAGCCTAGTTTGTAGTTAATTGAAATAAGAAAGATACCAGCTCCTACCATGCTGAAAATGCTGCCCATAAACTGAACGAGCGACTGTGAGAAAAACTGATTAATTTTATCGGTATCGTTATTCACACGCGAAATTAAATCACCGGCTTTGTTTTGCGTAAAAAAGTCAATAGGTAATTCCTGTAATTTATTGAAAACCGTATTGCGCAGGTTGTAAAGCATGCGTTGCCCTACACGACCCATTAATTGCATTTGAGTATAGCCGGTAATCAAAACGACAATAAAAAGGAAAAACAAAATGATACTGTATTTTAAAACTCCATCGTATTGTTTGGTAATCACAAATGTATCAACTGCATGTCCTAAAATATAAGGTCCTACAAGGTTTAAACCTGAATTTATAAAAATAAATGCCATCGCAATATAAAGATTTTTGCGCTCCTGCCCTACTAGCGTCATCAACCTTTTAAAAGTAGTGAAAGCACTTACTTTTTCATTTTGATCTTTGTCCTTTAATATATTTAAATCGTAACTCATTTTTCTGCTTATTAATTAAAACTCCTTTGCGAATTGAAAATTTGAACATATTCAGGACTCGTTTCAATAAGCTCCTGATGTGTTCCTGAAGCTAGTATTTCACCTTCTTCAAGTAAAATAATTTGCCCATAATCCATCACTGATGCAATTTTTTGTGTAACCGAGAGTAAAGTTATGTCAGGATAGTTTTTAGTTACATTGGCTAAAATTTTTTGTTCAGTTTGGTTGTCAACACGCGCCGTAAAATCGTCGAGTAATAGTATTTTTGGATTCAGTGCCAATGCACGAGCCAGCATAATTCTTTGTTTCTGACCTCCCGAAAGACTTGTACCTCGTTCGCTTACCATGGTTTCCAAGCCATTGGGCAATGTATGTATAAAATCACTTAATTCAGCTGTTTCAATGGCTTTTGTCAGCAATTCATCCGTAACCTGATCGTTAAATGCAATATTTTCGCGCAATGTCATATTAAACATCACACTATCCTGAAAAACAAAACCGATTTGATTCTGGAAAGTTTCTTTGTTATAATCGTTTATGTTGATGCCATCAAAAAGTATCTCGCCTTCGTTTTGGGTAATTAAACCAGTAAGTAGATACAACAACTGTGTTTTTCCGGCAGCGGTAGGACCAATGATAGCAGTACTTGTGCCGGCTTCCAATGTGATTGAAACATTTTTCAATGCTGGTTTATCACCATATTTTACCCAAATGTTTTTCATTTCAATCTCACCTTTCAAAGGCGTATTTACTGTGCCTTTGTCCTCAGTATCAGCAGCATTTAACACAGTCAAAATTCTTCCGTACGACACCGAAGCCTGTGCAATAAAATTACTAATAAAGCCAATGACCATAATTGGGAAAATAAGTATAACCAGATATGAACTAAAAGCTGCAAAATCGCCCAAACTCATGGTTCCGTTTATTACAAAATGTCCCCCCAAAGCGAGTATTATTAATGTTGCTAAATTGCTTATAAATACCACGATAGGAATTAATGTTGCAAAAAGCCTTAAAATAGACATTCCAATATCTCGTGCTTGCGTGTTGGCATCAAGAAATTTGTTGTATTCCAAAGTTTGGGAGTTAAGCACCCGCACCAAGGCTGCACCCATAATGCTCTCGTTTATTACCTTGTTAAGCCAGTCGATAATTTCGCGACTTTTTTTGAATAGTGACCCTAATTTCTTAAAAATAAACATGAAAGCTGTAATAATTATCGGAATAATCATTAATACCGACAAAGCTAGTTTCCAGTTAATAGTAATGAGCAAAACACTTGCACCAATAATTATAAAAATTGAAGAGGCCAACATAACAATAGCCATCGACACAAATAATTTAATAGAATCAATGTCAGAAGTCAGGTTAGTGAGCAGTTTCGACGGATTTGCATCTTGTATAAAAGCATAACTTTGACGGGATATTTTATCGGCCAGTTTAGTTCGTAAATCCTTTGCCACGCGCTCAGATGCGTAAGTTTGCAATATACCTTGTAATAAGGTGAGTATGAAAATAATGAAGGCGGCAACCAGAAATTCAATCACTATTTTTTGATAACTGAAATCACCGTTGGCAAAATCATCAATACCTTTCGATATCAGTTTAGGAATAATTAAATTGATGGAATTACTCAATAATGCAAATAATATCAACCCTAAAATCATTAATTTATAGGGTTTTACAACTGCAAAAATATTGGGTTTTATAGGTTTAATAGCTTTTTCAGTTTTTTTTGCCATTTTTTTTGATGCTCAAATTTTTCTTTACTAATATAATAACAAAGCTAACAACAAGTTTAAGCGCATTTAGTTGTTTACTTGAATGTTTTTTTAAAGAATATTAAGGCAGGTAGTGAATAGTTTTGTGTATAAAATTCTTTGATTGAGTAAATGGAAATGTTGAACATAAACGATTCAGTGTATTTAGAACAAACCGTTTTCGTTTATTTACACATTCGAAATAGAATTATTTTTGCAATTTAAACTGAGATTTGGATTCCCTATTCAATCAAACGCTTTTCTAAAAGTACAACCATTTTTCCACTCACTGCAACCGAAGGCCTTATTTCCTTTCAGAATCGACCCTTTTCCGCAAACCGGACATTTTGTGCCTTCTATTGTCTGTAAAGCATGATGAATCTGGCGATTATCACTTTTAACATTGAAAACAATCTGACGCACCATTTCCTTTAATTCTTCCAGAAAATCTTTGGCATCATATTCACCACGTTCCACCTGACGAAGTTTTTTTTCCCAAAGCCCGGTTAGCTCTGCTGATTTTAACAAATCTTCCTGAATAGTTAAAATCAAATCCACTCCGGTGTTTGTGGCAATCAGGTTTTTGCGTTCTTTTCTTATATAATCGCGTTTAAATAGGGTTTCAATAATTGCCGCTCTGGTTGACGGACGACCAATTCCATTTTCTTTGAGCGCATCGCGGAGCTCATCGTTATCAACTAATTTCCCGGCCGTTTCCATGGCACGTAGCAATGTCGCTTCTGTGTATGGTTTGGGCGGCGATGTCCATTTTTCGGCTAATGTTGGTGTGTGTGGTCCGTTTTCGCCAATTACAAATATAGGAAGTGTTTTTTCATCATCCTCTTTCTCGTTATCTCCCTCATTATCTTCCACTTTTGTTTTGTCAAATACTACACGCCAACCGGCATCAAGTATTTGCTTTCCATTCACTTTAAATTCAATTTTATCCACTTCGCCCAGCACTGTGGTGGTCGAAATTTTACATTCGGGATAAAAATTGGCAATAAAACGGCGGGCAACCAAATCGAAAACACGTTTTTCGTTTTCACTCAACGCAGTTGGATGCACACCGGTTGGTATAATGGCATGGTGGTCGGTAACTTTGGTATTATCAAAAACTTTTTTTGTTTTGGGAATTTTGGATGCTAACACAGTTCTTGTCAATAGTTCATAATCCTTTAATCCCTTCATAATTTCCGGAATTTTGGGATACATATCATCACTCAGATACGAGGTGTCGACACGTGGATAGGTTGTAATTTTTTTTTCGTATAAAGTTTGGATTAATTTTAGAGTTTCATCGGCCGAAAAACCGAATTTTTTATTGCATTCTACCTGTAATGAAGTTAAATCGAACAAGCGTGGTGCTGATTCTGTACCTTTTTTTGTGCTTATATCCGTGACATAAAAATCGGAAGATTTAACGGTTTCTAAAAAGTTATTTCCCTCTTCTACACTCGAAAAGCGTCCTTGAGAAGCCGAAAAAGTAGTATCGCGATAAATAGTTTTTAATTCCCAATAAGCTTTTGGTACAAAGTTCTCAATTTCTAATTGCCTATTTACAATTAGAGCCAAAGTAGGAGTTTGAACACGGCCTATCGAAAGTACCTGACGGTTTTTGCCATATTTAAGCGTGTAAAGTCGGGTAGCATTCATACCCAGCAGCCAATCGCCAATAGCACGCGAAAGTCCTGCTTCGTACAATTTTTGGTAATGACTTTGATCTTTCAATTTTGAAAATCCTTCGCGTATCGAATCTTCTGTCAGTGATGATATCCAAAGACGTTTTACAGGACATTTACAAAGTGCTTTTTGCAATACCCAACGTTGAATTAATTCACCTTCCTGACCGGCATCACCACAGTTTATCACTTCATCGGCCGTGGCCATTAGGCTTTCAATAACTTTAAATTGTTTTTGTATCCCACTATCATTCATTACCTTAATGCCAAATCTTGCAGGAATCATGGGTAAATGACTCAAAGCCCAAGCTTTCCAGTCGGGAGAATATTCATGCGGTTCCAACAATCCACACAAATGCCCAAAAGTCCAGGTTACCTGATAACCATTGCCTTCAATATAACCATCCTTACGGGTTTTAGCTCCCAATATCTCGGCTATATCACGTGCTACGCTTGGTTTTTCGGCAATGCAAACTATCATGTGTTTTGGGTTTGGAAGTTAGGATTCAATGATTCGGGTTTTATGTTCCGCGTTTCGGGTTTCATGTTTCGGGTTTCGGGTTTCAAATACTTGATCTTTAAGCCCCCATTTGGGGGTTGGGGGTCTGGGAGTTGTTAGTCTTCCTTTCTTTGTTCTTTATTCTTTGCTCTTTGTTCTTTGTTCTCAAAAATCTACTCTTCCAAATCGAGTTCTCCATTTCGGTAAAGCATAAAATTTCGAGAAAGTAAAACCATAAATTTGCTTATTTCAGTCTGTATTTGGATGGTTTGTGCCGATATTTCTGTTTTTTTCATCCTTAACAACATGATTCCATATTGAAAATTGAAACATAATTCAATATCGCTTAATCCAATATCACCCTTTTGTCGAAATTGGTTGATATAGGGCAAGATATAGAAAAACTTGGCATTGTATGACGCAACTTTACCCGATTTTAACATAAGGTTGTGAAATTCAGTCAAATCAATAATAGTGTTTTTATTTATCTGTAAATGACCTTGTTGCTGAAGATTCTCAAGTCGCATCATTTCAATTAAACTTTCATACCATTCATAAATAGATTTCCGTTCGGCATCAGTATTTACCGGAAACTTTTTTACAATTTGATCGTTTATTATGTCAATATTAAAATTGAAAGCACGGATTAAATCTTCTATCTGCCACATATACAGCAGATATTCGCAAATATTTTCTCTTTTTAGTTTATGGGCAATGTACATGGAATGATTTACGATTTAGATATTTACGATTTACCAATTGAAATGAAAAATGCATTTTTTAAAAATCCCAGTCACCGTCTTCGTCAATATAAACAGGTTCGCTAAAGTCATCTAATTCGCGGCGATCTTTTTTGGTTGGGCGTCCTGTGCCTCGGTCTCTACCTGTTTGTCCGGCCAGTTTTCCTAATTCAATCAGCTCAAGTTGGTCGGCAGTAGTTACGTTTTCCATAAACCCGGAAACTAATTTAGCATTCATTCGATTTTCGGACAAAGCTAAAACTTTGAAAGAAAACAAGATAGGGTTGCGTTTAATGCATACAATATCACCCACTTTTACATTGCGTGACGGTTTTACCTGAATATCCTGAATAATTACTTTCCCTTTTTTACAAGCTTCGGCAGCTAAAGTTCTGGTTTTAAACAATCGCACAGCCCACAACCATTTATCAATACGAACTTCGGTTTTCATAGTTTTGCTTAATTATATGGTTTTGGTTACAATGATTATTTATTATTAAACTGTGTCATTGTCAGCTGCATACCTGCCAAACAAAAGCTTTTAATAATCTCGACACATTTTTCGGCTTTATCTGGTATAAGTAAAGCCTGTTCATCAGTCCATTTTCCAAGTACATAATTCACTTGTTGACCTTTGCCAAAATCGGCACCAATGCCGAATCTTAATCTTGCATAATCGCTATGACCAAGAATTTCCTGAATATTTTTCAGTCCATTGTGTCCGGCATCCGACCCTTTGGGTTTAAGTCTTAATGTCCCAAAAGGCAATGCAATATCATCGACCACAATTAAAACCTGCTCAATCGGGATATTTTCTTTCTGCATCCAGTAACGAAGCGCATTGCCACTCAGGTTCATAAATGTTGAAGGTTTCAACAGCACTAGTGTTCTACCTTTCAATTTTACTTCGCATGTTGCTCCATAACGGTTTTCCGTAAAAAAAACATTGGACGCCTTAGCAAAAGCGTCCAATATTGTAAAACCTATGTTGTGGCGGGTATGTTGGTATTCGTTTCCAATATTACCCAATCCTACAATTAAGTACTTCATTGTATCGAAAAATTATTTTTTTCCTGCTGTTGCTGCTGCACCACGAGCTGCTCTTGTTAATTTCACTTGAGCTACAACTGCATTTTTAGCATTAAGAAGTTCAAGATTTTCAACGGCTACCTTAGCTACTTGTATAGTTTTTCCTAATCCTAGGCTGGTAACATCTATCGAAATAAATTCAGGAATCAAGGTATATAAACCTTTCACTTTCAATTTACGCATTTCAAGACTTAATTTACCCCCTGCTTTAACACCTTCAGCTAATCCCTGAAGTTTTACCGGAAGTTCTACCACGATAGGTTTAGTTTCGGTGATTTGTAAAAAGTCGATGTGTAAAACCTTGTCGGTTACCGGATGAAATTGCAATGCTTTCATGATTGATTTGCATTTTTTGCCATCAACATCCAAGTTTACTACAAATACATCGGGTGAATAAATAAGTTTACGTAAATCACTGGCTGTTGCAGTAAAATGAACGTTATCACCTACACCATAAAGTACGCATGGAACTGATTCCGATACGCGATCAGCTTTAGAAGCTTTTTTTCCAAGGTCAGCTCTCACTGTACCTGTTAATTCAAATGTTTTCATTTGTTTAAAATAATTGTGTTACTCAAAATTTAAGCGTTTTATTATTAAGTGATTAGTCGCTTAATTTCCCATCACACTTTCTTTTTCAAAAAAGTGGTACAAAAGTACTGCTTTTTTTGCAAATGAACAAATTTTTTACTCTTAAATCCTGCTCATTGAACTTTCAAAATTTTGAATGAATAATTAAGTAGAAAACTGCTTAGAGACTTATGATATACTTATGCAAAAATTATCTCGATTTGAATAATCATTGCAGATTTTATTTTAATCGATGTAAATTGTTCGATATTTAAGTATACGTATTGCTATATCAAAAAAAAGTACTAATTTTGCAGTCCAATTTTCGCGTAATCTCTGACAGTGTAAAAGAAGCCTGTGAATATTGCGCTAATAATTAATTTAAACAGAACAAAAAATGGATTTAATTAAAATTGCAGAGCAAGCGTTTCTTGTTGAAAAAACGCACCCGGCATTTAAAAGTGGTGATACTGTAACAGTTGCTTATCGTATTATTGAAGGTAGTAAAGAACGTATTCAGGAATATCGTGGCGATGTGATTAAAATCGTTGGACACGAAAACAGAAAACGTTTTACAGTACGCAAAATGTCTGGTAATGTGGGAGTTGAGCGTATTTTTCCTTTGGATTCTCCGTTTATCGAAAGTATTACAGTAAACAAACGTGGTAAAGTTCGTCGTGCCAAATTGTATTATTTACGTGCACTTACAGGCAAAAAAGCCCGTATCAAAGAAAGACGCGTGTAATTACTATTTCAAAAAAAAAATTAAAAAGAGAGGAGTTCAATATGAATTTCTCTCTTTTTTGTTAACTTGTTTATATTGATGTTTATAGCTAGTGTAAAAAAGCTTATATTTGCAGTCTTTATTTTAAAAATGGAATAAAATTTAAATTTTATTTATGAATATATTTCAAGATACCGGAAGATACGTATTATTAATGAAGCGTGTTTTTGTTTCGCCCGATCGTTGGCGCATGTTTTTCCGTCAGTTTCCTAAAGAATTGGAGAAACTCGGCTTACAATCTTTGCCCATAGTGATAATTATTTCAATTTTTATTGGAGCCATTATGACTATTCAAACAAAACTAAACACAGAAAATCCGCTTCTTCCTACTTATAGCACAGGTTTAGTAACGCGCGATACCTTATTACTCGAATTTTCATCTACCATACTTTGTTTGATATTAGCAGGTAAAATTGGGTCCAATATTGCTTCTGAAATAGGCACAATGCGCATCACCGAACAAATTGATGCGCTGGAGATAATGGGTGTAAATTCTGCCAATTATCTGATTTTACCCAAAGTTACGGCTTTTATTGTTATGATGCCTTTTTTGGTAATTTTTAGTATGGCAGTGGGATTATTTGGTGGTTATTTAGTCGGAGTTTTTACCGATGTAATTACTACGGCTGATTATTTACTTGGTATACAGTATGCTTTTATTCCTTATTATGTTTTTTATTCCTTGGTAAAATCCCTGGCTTTTGCATTCCTTATATCGTCAGTAGCAGCATACTATGGATATTATGCCAATGGAGGTGCACTCGATGTGGGTAAAGCAAGTACTAATGCCGTAGTAAATAGCAGTATTCTAATATTATTCTTCAATCTGTTGATTACTAATTTAATGTTGAATTAAATAAAACTATCACAAGGTGTTTAACCTAAACAACAATATATCAAACAATACAAGATGATTGAAGTTAAAAATGTAAATAAATCCTTTGATGGTAACCATGTTTTGAAAAATGTTTCGGCAATTTTTGATGATGGAAAAACAAATATGATTATTGGTGCAAGTGGATCCGGAAAAACTGTTTTAATGAAAAGTATCATTGGACTGCACCGCATTGATAATGGCCGAATTGAATACGATGGGCGGAATTTACCTGATATGAAAATGAAGGATATCAGAGTGCTCAGGCAAGAAGTGGGAATGTTATTTCAGGGTTCGGCACTATTCGACTCACTGAGTGTGCTCGAAAATGTAATGTACCCATTAGAGATGTTTTCACCAATGCATATTCAAGAAATGGAAGAGCGTGCCCGATATTGTCTTAAACATGTGAACCTCGAAGAAAAATCGTTTCAACTTGCGCCATCAGAAATAAGTGGAGGTATGCAAAAACGCGTTGCTATTGCCCGTGCCATTGCTTTACAACCTAAATACTTATTTTGCGATGAGCCAAATTCTGGACTCGACCCCAAAACAGCCCTTATTATTGACCAATTAATTCACGAAATTACCGTTGAATTTAATATTACCACAATAATTAATTCACACGATATGAATTCCGTGATGGAAATTGGCGAAAATATTATTTTTATTAATCAAGGTGTAAAAGCATGGCAAGGTACAAAAGATGATATTTTTCATTCTGATAATGAAGACCTTAATAATTTTGTATTCGCATCTGAACTTTTCAAAAAAGTTAAAAAAGCAAACAAATGAAGATAATTTCATACAATGTAAACGGTATACGAGCAGCATTGACAAAAAATTTCAGAGAATGGTTAGTTAATGAAAACCCGGATGTACTTTGCCTACAAGAAACTAAAGCACAACCTGACCAAATAGATACTTTGTTGTTTGCAGAAATGGGTTATACATCCTATTTACATTCAGCACAAAAAAAAGGTTATAGTGGCGTAGCTATTTTAACTAAGTATTCGCCCGATAACGTGGTAATTGGCATGAATAATTCACGTTTCGATGATGAAGGACGTGTGATAAGAGCTGATTTCGGCGATATATCCATTATTTCAGTTTATATCCCTTCCGGATCTTCAGGAGATGAGCGTCAGGCTTTTAAGATGGAATTTCTTGAAGCATTTCTGCCTTTTGTAGAAGAAGTTAGAAAAAGTCGTCCTAATTTAATAGTCTGTGGCGATTATAATATTTGCCATAAACCCATTGATATTAATCATCCCGAAAGACAAAATGGAGTATCAGGATTTTTACCCGAAGAAAGGGCATGGCTCGATAAATATGAAGCTACAGGTATGGTCGACTCCTTTCGTATTTTTGACCAAAGTGCCGAAAAATACAGTTGGTGGAGTTACCGTGGCGGCGCACGTTCGAGGAATGTTGGCTGGCGCATTGATTATCATTGGGTTAGCGAGCCACTGAGAATAAAGCTAAAATCGGCAGCTATACTTGCTGATGTTATTCACTCTGATCATTGTCCGGTATTAGTTGAAATTAGTTGAAAAAAAATATTTATAGTACATTTTCAACTAAAATCCTTACTAATAATTTAAAAAACAATAAAACTTTTTGTTATTGATTGATAGGCTTTAAAATGTTATTTAACTTTGTAAGTCAAAAAAATTTGACGCACCTAATTCTAACTAGTGATTTTGTAATAAACAAACATAAAAACAAATGAAATTTAACTTCTTGAAATTTACGTTTCTCCTAATTATTGCTATTTCTATTACTTCTTGTGATTGGTTAGATACTACTTCCGATGTAACAACATCCGACAAACCGTATTTTGTTTCGCTTCAATTTGCTACGGATGCCGACAATGCCGGATTAAGCAGTGCCAAATTCACGCTTGAAAAGGAAGGAAATGATTCTATAATAGTAAATTTAGATTCACTGCCATTTAAAACCGATATAAGCGCAGTAATTCCAACTTTTAAATTTCAAAGTACTTTTGCAGCTTATGTTTATCGAAACGATTCATTAGGTGTGTTTAAAGACTCGATAGCATTGACCGGAAATGATACCTTAGATTTTCGCCGTGTGTTCAAAGTTAAGAATATTGCTTCAGATGGAAAGGCTAAAACCTCCTATCGAATTAAAGTAAATGTACATACAGTCGAAACTGAGTTGTATGTTTGGAATAACACCTTTGATAATTTATACACACACGAAGGCAGTGTACAAAAAGGAACATTGTTTAAAGATTCGATATTTTTATATGTTGGTAGCGGTTTAAATAATTCACTTTATAGATCGAAAAACGGGACTCAATGGGGTTCAAAAATTAACGTACCTACTTTACCAAAAGAAGCAGCTTTGCGCGACATTCAGAAGTTCAACAATAAATTATATCTGATTCACGAAGGTGAAAATTTATTTTCAAGTTCGGACGGTTTAATTTGGACTTCCACAGTATTTAGCAATAAAGATTATAATTTCATAAATTTGCTTTTCGAATTAAATGGCAAACTTTGGGCGATTACAAAATCAAAAATCGACTCAAAATATAGATTTGCATATACCCAGGATGCAACAAATTGGGATGTTATAGGTGAAATACCGGCCAATTTCCCTATAGGTGATTTTGCTTCACTTTCATTTACATCGCGAAACAAAAAACCAAAAGCATTAATCGCGGGTGGATTTTCAATAAATGGTACGCTTTTAAGCAATGTTTGGAGTACTGAAAATGGCATTTATTGGGTAGATTTTAGTAGAGAAAATTCAAGTTTCGGTTTACGTGCAGGAACATCGATAATTCATTATGATGATAAATTATTGCTTTTTGGTGGCATGGACGATTATGCAAATGTAAGCGAAAGTATTTATTTGGAGTCGATAAATGAAGGTTTAAACTGGACAGTTCCTGATACTACAAACAATCAAATTCGTCAAAGAATTATCAAAATAGCTGCTGATAACAAGGCAGATACAACTTATGTTAAGTACGAAAAACGGTATCAACAATCAGTGATTCTTGATAAAAACAACAGTATTATTTTGATAGGAGGTAGAAACAAATCTACTGTATTCTCAGATGTTTGGGTTGGCAAACTTACACGTCTTGGATTTGCGAAATAATTAGAGCAAAGAGCCTAGAACAAAGACAATAGATATCTAAAATATAAATATATAATTTTCTGAAATTCAGTATTTAACATTTCAAAAAAATGATTTTGTTTTGAAATGAAAAACAATTAATAATGAATAAACCTCAACATTTCAAACAAAAAAATATCCGATTTCGCCGTTGGAGTAGAGTTGGTTATGCCGTGTTTGTAAGTTTGAGTGCAGTTGTTAGTATTGGTTGCTTAAGTGTTTCAATAAGCGATAAGTCTGTTATAAAAAGCAATAATCCTGTTTGCATTTCAGAAAACACGCTAAATAACAACATTCCCGAAGAACAAGACAAAACTTCAGATTTAGAGCTTCATCTCGAACAGACTCTTAATATCATTGTAAATCAACAGGCTACAGATAAAGTGGCTGCACTTTTTATATTTAACAACATCAATCACAACGGTTGAAATAGGACAAGTCCTGTTTCAACCGTTTTTTTATTTATTTAATCAATTTCATTATGACATTCAAAAAAACGATTATTTTTTTCGAACTATTTTTTTTAATACAAGTAACTTTATATGCGCAATCGAAATCTGACACTTTAGAGGTCGATCTCAAATCAATTGAAGTAAATGCCAACTATCAGAAATTGTATTCTGAATTGGGAAGAATAGTAACTGTAATTGATAAAGAAACAATTTCCACATTACCGGTTGGTAGTATTGACGAATTGCTTGAATCAGCAGCTGGAATAGACATCAGGCAACGTGGAACCGGAAATACACAAGCAGACATATCAATGCGTGGGGGGACTTTTGATCAGGTGTTGGTGTTACTTAACGGTGTAAATATTACTGATCCTCAAACGGGACATTATAACCTGGATATTCCACTTAACTTGTCTGATATAAAAAAAATTGAAATACTACAAGGTTCAGCAGCAAGGGTTTTAGGACCAAATGCATTTAGTGGTGCTATTAATATTGTTACTGAAAGTAATGATAAATCCACGCTAAACCTTGAGCAAAGCGGTGGTAGCTTTAACACTTACAATCAGTCTGTTTCAGGCAATTTAGCTGGTAAAAAAACAAATACTTTTGCATCTATTTCCCACAACAGCAGCGATGGATACATTAAAAATACAGATTATAATATTTCTAATGCTTTTTTACACTCAGTTCTACACACTTCAAAATTGGGGAAATATGATTTACAATTAGCTTCGCTAAAAAAAGCTTTTGGGGCGAACAGTTTTTATTCACTCAAATACCCCAATCAATATGAAAATACACAGACTTTATTTGCAAATTTAAATTGGGCAATAAATCTAAAAAAATTAAATGTAAAGGTTCAAGGCTATTGGCGTCAACATTATGATAGGTACAAATTAGATTTTAACAATTCAGCTACATGGAATTATCATTTAACTGATGTTAGTGGCTTTAAATCAACTGCTTCGTATTTTTCTAGAATTGGAAAAAGTACGGTTGGATTTGAGTTAAGAAATGAACATATTTTAAGCAACAAATTGGGTCAAAAACGAGATTCTTTGCTTAATCCATTTGATAAAAATGTCTATTTTACGAAAGAGGACAACCGTTTGTTAACAAATATATTTATAGATCAATCTGTAAATTTCAATAAGTTTTACATTTCGCTAGGTGCTTCAGCTTCGCATAGTAGTGATTTTAAATGGAATAGCTTTGGCGGAATTGATATAGGATACCATATAAATGATGATATCAGGTTTTACTCTTCATTAAATACAGCACTTCGCTTACCAACCTTTACCGATTTATACTATCAAAATGCTATACAAGTTGCTAACCCCAATTTAAAGCCGGAACATTCACAAACACTGGAAATTGGTTCAAAATTCAAAAAAAACAATTTTGATATTGAAGCAACTATCTATAGAAGATGGGGACAAAACATCATAGATTGGGTAAAACTTCCGGCATCATCTGTTTGGGAAAGTAAAAATCTTACCAATGTGAATGCAATGGGGCTCGATTTTTCGTCGCAATATTTTTTCAAAAAAAGCTTTATTAAATCAATATCAGCTACTTATTCGTATTTACAAATGGACAAAACGGCCAATGAATTCGATTCAAAGTATGCACTGGACTATTTAAAACAAAAAATCACTCTGAATATCAATCACAGTATTTGGAAAAACTTATCAGTAACCTGGAAAGCTGCATATTACGATAGATCCGGAACCTATGATGCAAACAGAATAATTGGAGCCCCTACACAAATTACAAATTATTCGCCTTATTTTATGCTTGATAGTAGAATACTTTTTACTCAAAAAAAATATAATTTATACCTCGATTTAAATAATATTTTAAACGCTAGCAATATTGATTTTGGTGGTTTGGAACAAGCGGGAAGAAATATTTTATTGGGGATAAGGATAAAGTTAAGTTAAAACTAAATGTGACAGTAAGAATAATATCAAAGGGAAGATTTTAAACGTCTTCCCTTTTTTATTTGAAAAAGATTGCTATAAAATATACGTATTTCTACGTATTGCCTTGCTGTTTATAAATCTACAATTTTGCATCAAGTAATAATTCAATTTTAAAACAACAATTTAATTAAACCCATTTTGCAAAATTACGAATTATCTTTAACAATTTTCAATAATAACAAAATCATGGAAATAAACATTCAGAATCACCCATTTTTTGGGGTTAGTAAAAAACTAACATTTTTTATTTTAGCACTTTTAATGATAGTATGCAATGAAACTATTGCACAGGTAGCAATTTTAGAAAAGTCCTATGACATTTCTCGTAAAGCCAAAAATGGCTATTTAGGTGGGATTGAAACCAATAAGGAAAAAGAGACCATTGATATGATTTACATTTTACCTTCGTTAACCAAACGAAAAATAAAATATGAAATTTATACTTACGATAAAGATTTAAACTTGATAAATACTGTAAAAGAAGAAGAGTTTATTGAAAAAGCGCGTTCTCGTTGGTCATGGTTTAACTTTAAAGGCGACACTTTTGTTACCAATAGTTTATCGGCAGGTTCAGACATGATGGGCAAATTAGTTTTTAGAAAAAAACAAACAAAAGGCACCTGGATTTGGTTAACAGGGACTTATTATAGAAATATTAAACAGCTTGAAAAAGTAAAACCCAAGACTGATGATGGATTAAAGTACATTTATACAAGTGCTTATGAAATTGAACGAGATAGTTCTGTTTTGGTAATAGCAGGAAAACCGGAAAAAAAGACACACAATGAAATGCAGAATTTTGAGGTTCTAAGCTGTGACAACGAAGTGAATATTAACGTAGTTGATAAAATTAATTTTCAATATCCACAAAAAATTGTTTTTTCGTCACCTCTACAGGATGAACTTGAAAATGTGAAGAACGATGATTCCCCCAGAGATTGGATTGTAGTATTTGCTCCAAGCGGATTGTATAAAAAAGATGCCGATCCTAAACCAACAAACTATACTTTTATCAGAATTTCTACCAAAGGAAAAATTGTTGAAAAATTTAATTTTGATTCACCATCAAATGGTTGGAGAATTTTGGGTGCATATGAAAAAAGCAATTCAGTTTTTATTTATGGTTCTGCCATTACTAAAAATCCAACAAAAGATTATACCAACGATGTATTTAAAAACCTGCAAATGGTTGCTACTACGTCAGCTTCGGCTCAAGAAAAAGAAGAAGCAAACAATACCGGAAATGGTATATTGGGTGGGGTTTCCGCAATTGCATCCATTGGCTCTTTTGACTTGGGAATGACCCAAGATGCTGTAGACTTACCATTGGACGAATTAAAATATACAAACATTCAAATAGGGAAAATTACAAATGGGAAATTTGAATTTTTATCATCTCCCAATATTGAAGAATTCGAAGCTAAGCAAGCTAAACCAATAGGACAAAAGAAATTTATTCCTTTTGATGGTAAAAAATTTGAAATTAATGGCATAGGCTTTGCATCATCAGGAGATGTTTTTATCAATGGACAGGATTTCAGTAACAGCAAAAAAGGGCGAATATATAAAGGCGTATATATGTTTCAATTTGATTCAAAAGGAGATTTGAAACGAAATTATGGAGTTAAATTAGACCAATCAAGTAAAGCTGGCTTTTTTAACAATTCACCACTGACTTCGGATATGTATATGGCAGGGAATACTATTATTGAAACGGCTGATAGTAAATATCTGTTTTGGTTAATTAAAGATGTCAAAACAATCAGACAGGAATCGCAAACTACTAAAATTACACTAACAAGCAATACTGTAACAACTACTTGGACGCCATTATATCAATATGAATATGGGAATATACAAATATCGGATGGTAAATTGAGTGATTTTAAAGGTTTTGGTGAGTCTGAAAGACGTGAATACTATCTTATCCCCAATACCGGATCCTATCAGGTAAATAATTATTTGTTTTTCTTTAGCGAAACAATAAGTGGAAGCAAAATACTTTTATCGAGAATTGATTTATCGAAAGTAAAACTTTAATAGCAAAACAATTATTTGATAATCAGCTCCCCCAACCCCCAGAAGGGGGAGCTTGAAGCATTTTAATAAGTTTTCTCGATAAAAATATGCTAAGCTGTAATCAATTATTTGATATATTCAGTTTTATTTGATTGTTTGCGAATGTAATTTTAGTTAAGGTTTTCAGGTTTTTTTATTTGTTCTCAATATTTATTTTTGATTTCATTCAATGATGCTTTTTTTTATTAAAAAGGAAAACAAACTATTGATATTATAAAAAAAAGTCGGATATTTGTATTTATATAAATCAGAATAAATATTCAAAATAAATTTAACTAACAATGAAAGCAAACGATATTCGCGAATTGGAACCCAAAGCACTTTGGAATCATTTTTACAACATTACCCAAGTACCACGTCCATCAGGAAAAAAAGAAAAAATAGGTTTATTCTTTGAAGAATACGGAAAGTCGCTGGGTCTTGAAACTTTAAGAGACGAAATTGGGAATGTGCTCATACGAAAACCTGCTACAAAGGGTATGGAAAACCGCAAAGCAGTGGTTCTTCAGGCACACATGGACATGGTTCCACAAAAAAACAGTGGAATTGCCCATAATTTTGAAACGGACCCTATTCAAGCATATATCGATGGTGACTGGGTAACAGCCAAAGACACAACTTTGGGAGCAGATAATGGTATTGGTGCAGCAGCAGCAATGGCTGTTTTGCAATCTAAAGAAATTGCACATCCAGCCATCGAAATGTTTATAACAGTTGATGAAGAAACCGGGATGCATGGCGCATTTGGTTTAAAAGCAGACTTTCTGAAAGGTGATATTCTCATCAATATGGACTCGGAAGATGAAGGCGAGCTTTATGTAGGGTGTGCAGGAGGATTAGATGCCAATATATATTTTGCTTATGATGAAGTAGAAATACCTGAAGGTGATGTTGCATTTAAAATTTCATTGACAGGTCTTAAAGGTGGTCATTCCGGTGTTGATATTCATTTACAACGAGCCAACGCAAATAAGCTGATGTTCCGCTTTTTGAAAGATGCTGTGGCTGATTATGATGCCCGTTTAGCAAGTATCGATGGCGGCAGTTTACGCAATGCCATTCCTCGTGAAGCATTTGCTGTAATCACCATTCCTGCCGATACTGTGGAGGATATGATTGATTATGTAAAATTCTGCGAAGATTTATTTATCGAAGAATACAAAGGTGTTGAAAACAACATAACTTTTTCAATTGAACAAATCGAAAATCCAAATGGATTGATGCCCGAAGTAGTTCAGGATGATTTGATTAATGGCGTAACAGCTTGTTTTAATGGAGTATTCCGTTTTATTCCTGAGTTACCAACTGTGGTAGAAACTTCGAATAATTTAGCCATTATAAAATCAGATGGAAAATCTATTAGCTTACGCTCTTTAATTCGCAGCTCGGTTGACTCTCGCAAAGAAGAATTGGCGTCAATTATTGAAAGCGCCTTTTCATTAGCAGGTGCTAAAGTAGATTTTACGGGCGGATACCCGGGTTGGAAACCAAATTTAGAATCGCCAATTTTGAAAAGTATGACCCAGGTTTATGAAAATAAATATGGCAAAACACCTAAAGTTATGATTATTCATGCCGGACTTGAATGTGGAATTTTAGGAACACATTATCCTAAAATGGATATGATTTCATTTGGTCCAACCATTCGTTATCCACACTCACCTGACGAAAAAGTGAATATAGCTACAGTGCAAATGTTTTGGGATTATTTAGTAGCTACTTTAGAAAACATACCTGTTAAATAATAATCATGTAATACTGTTTGTTTCGCGTTCATAAATAATTGAACGCGAAACATATATCATCAACAATAATTTTATGAATAAACTATTCATCTTTACCGCTTTTTTGCTTTTAAGCATTGCTATTTCAGCACAAAAAGATACAGCCAAAGTTGATACAACATTTCGTTTCACAACCATTAAAGAGAATAAAATAACTCCAGTTAAAAATCAGGCTAGCACGGGAACATGTTGGAGCTTTTCCGCATTGGGCTTTTTTGAAGCAGAATTGTTACGTTTGGGAAAACCTGAAGTTGATTTATCCGAAATGTTTGTGGTTCGTCATAATTATTCCGACAAGGCTGATAAATATGTAAGAATGAACGGTAAAATTAATTTTGCCGAGGGCGGTTCCTTTTACGATGTAATTTATGCCTTGAAAAATTATGGTATTGTGCCTGATTCATTGATGAATGGCTATAATTACGGAGAAGATAAACATCGACATGGCGAATTGGATGCCTTGACAAAAGCTTATGTGAATGTGATTGTGTCTAATCCTAATAAAAAGTTGTCAACCGCATGGAAAGCCGGATTTGAAGGTATATTGGATGCATATCTGGGCAAAATCCCTACTGAATTTACAGTGAAAGGTAAAAAGTATAATCCTCAAACTTATGCCCAGTCATTGGGTTTAAATATGGACGATTATGTATCACTTACTTCGTTTACTCATCACCCGTTCTATTCAAAATTTATTATCGAAATTCCGGATAATTGGCGTTGGGAAGAATCGTATAACTTACCACTAGACGAATTTAAACAAGTGTTTGACAATGCCATTGATAAAGGTTTTACAATTGCCTGGGGTTCGGATGTAAGCGAAAAAGGCTTTACACGCAATGGTGTTGGAGTTAATCCTGAAGTGAAATTAAACAACCTTCCCGGTTCCGACCAGGCTAAATGGTTGGACATATCACAAAAAGATATGGAAGAAAAAATTTACAAAGTAAAAGGACCACAACCCGAAGTCAAAGTAACTCAGGAAATTCGTCAACAAAGTTTTGATAATTATCAAACCACCGATGATCATGGCATGGTGATATTTGGCACTGCAAAAGATCAAAATAATACAAAATATTATTTGGTAAAAAACTCATGGGGTACCGATAACAAATACAAAGGAATTTGGTATGTAAGCGAGTCATTTGTAATGCACAAAACAATCAATATAATTGTACATAAAGATGCTGTCCCTAAAGAAATTTTGAAGAAATTAGGCATAAAATAAAATCCTTTCTGAAAAAAATGATAACCTCCTAATTTTTAATAAATTTAGGAGGTTATTTTTGTTATATTGTGTTTGAAAATTTATCCAAAATATTTTTTATCTTTGTACACTCGATAAAAAGAAAGAATATCAATTTAGCAACATTACAAGGTATTTATTCATAATACAATTGTAAAAATTATTGACAATGAAAACAAATTCATTACGAAATTTACTTTTGAAAATATATGACAAATTACTAGTTGCCATACTTTTTTCAGGCATTTTCATAAGTTCTTGTGAAGAACCAGAGCCTGTTCCTGAATATGGCATTGTTCCATTGTATGGAGTGCCAACCGCTATAGATCAAAAACATAAGATAAATACTTCAGAACAGGATACTGTTGTTATAAATAATGACCAAGTTCAATTGAATTATAAACAATCAAATGAATTATGAAACTGATAAAATGTTTTGACAAAGTTATACTTACTCTTTTAGGTTTTGTAGGTTTGCTAAGTGCGTGTGAAACCGTAGCAGAATATGGAACACCCAATGCAGATTTTGTTATAAAAGGTACTATTACAGATAGTATTAGTTCCTCAAAAGTTCCAAATATTCGTGTTATTCGAACTGATGTCAATAATCCAATGCGTAAAGATACCATTTATAGCGACTCTAAGGGAAATTACCAATTCACGTTTAATAGTTTTGCATATGAAAAACCTGAATTTGATATTAAAGTTGAGGATATTGATGGTACTCTGAATGGTGGTGAATTTATTGCCCAACAAGCAAGAATTTCTATAATAAATACCGACTGGGTTAACTCCGGGGATGACGATTGGTATTATGGTAAAGCTATTAAAACAAGGGACTTTAAACTACTAAAAAAATAATTACCCTCCTATAAACAAAGTAGTGAATTTAAAGAAAAAAATCATACTCACCCTTTTTAAGCAACATAAACGCAATCAAAGTAAGTTGCATGAGCTAACATATTTATTTTGGGAGTGTACTTTGAGATGCAATTTAAACTGTATCCATTGCGGAAGCGACTGTTCAAAAGAAGCTTTGACACCTGATATGCCATTGTCCGACTTCTTGAATGTATTGGACAATATCGCTCCACACGTTAATAAACATAAAACTATGGTTGTGATTACAGGTGGTGAGCCTCTAATGCGAATGGATTTGGAAAAATGTGGTGAAGAAATACAAAAACGCGAATTTCCATGGGGCATGGTTACCAATGCATTTGCCTTAACTCCGCAACGATTGCAAAATCTCCTAAATGTTGGTTTACGTTCTATAACTGTAAGCTTTGATGGTTTAAATCCTGAAACTCATGATTGGTTTCGTGGGAAAAAAGGGTCTTGGCAAAAGGCTTTAAATGCCATATCAAATATTACACAAACACCTGATTTAGTTTACGATGTAGTTACTTGTGTAAATAAAAAAAATATTAACGATTTAGAAGCAATTCGAGATTTACTTGTTAGTATTGGGGTTAAACGTTGGCGATTATTTATTATTTTTCCAAAAGGCAGAGCCAAAGAAAATCCTCTACTTCAACTTACAAATAATGAATTTGTTCGTTTAATGGATTTTATTAAACAAACTCGAAAAGAAAACGTTATACATACTTCGTTTGGCTGTGAAGGTTATTTGGGCGATTATGAACTGGAAGTACGTGATACGCCTTTTTTTTGTCAGGCAGGAATTCATATTGGTTCTGTATTGGTAGATGGGTCAATTAGTGCGTGTCCCAGCTTAAGAGGCGATTATATTCAAGGAAATATATATCAGGATGATTTTTGGAGCATTTGGAACAAGCGATATAAAAACATGCGTAACAGAACCTGGACACGAACCGGTAAATGTGCTGAATGCAAAGAATATAGATATTGTGAAGGAAATGGTTTGCATTTACGAGATGAAAAAACAACTGAAGTCCTTTGTTGCCATTTTGAAAAATTGCAGCATAAAAACTATATTTAGTTTTAATTAAATATAATAACAAAGATTCTAAAAAATAAAATGCTAAATTTGCATTTCAAAATAACAAATTAGTAATTATGAACACAAAACTGCAAGAATTAACTGACAAAATATACCTCGAAGGTGTTGAAAAAGGGAATGAAGAGGCCAAAACCATAGTTGCAAAAGCCACAGCAGAAGCTGAAGAAATAAAGGCGCAGGCACAGGCACAGGCTCAGAAAATAATTGCCGACGCACAGGCAAAATCAGCTGAATTGACCAAAAACACACATTCAGAATTAAAACTTTTTGCACAACAATCGGTTAATGCCTTAAAGTCTGAAATTACCGACTTAATTTGTGGTTCAATTATTACAACTTCGGTTAAAGCTGCAAGCTCCGACAAAGCATTTATGCAAAAAACGATACTAAGTTTGGTACAAGAATGGGGTAAAAATCAATCGATTATCATCGAAACTAATGATGCTAAAGCATTGACAGACTACTTTTTGGCAAATGCAAAAGAGCTTTTAAACAAAGGAGTTAAAATTACGGAAGCAAACGGAGTAAAAGCTGATTTTGCCATTATTCCCGAAAAAGAGGGTTATAAAATTACCTTTGGTGATGCTGAATTTGTAGCTTACTTCAAAGAATTTTTACGCCCCAAATTAGTGGAAATGCTTTTTTAGGAAATAAGTTGCTTTACACGTCTTTGAAAATAAAAAATTAGATTATCGTTTTTTCTCTTCGGTAAAACCCGAAACCCAGAACACGAAACCTGAAACACGAAACAGTAGATGAACTATTACTGCCTTATTGCGGGATTACCCGATATACAAGCCGAAGATTTAAAAATAAGCACTTCGTTGTTCGAACTCAAAAACGAATTGATGGAGCAGTTGTCAGCTGCCGATGCTGATTTGATGAAGCTTGTTTTTGCAAAGTACGACAATGATAATTTTTTGACATTTCTCGACAATAAAGATGCCGATTTAAATAAACTAGGAAACCTCAATACCGCTGACTGGGAGCAAATAATTGGTCTTTTACAAGAAGTAGAAAACCTTAAAGATGGCAGATTACTTCCTTATTTTCAAGCATTTTACCAAACTTTAGGCAACGAAAAAACAACTGCCGAAGGAATTTCGAACGAAGACCAGTTAGCGAGTTTGTACTATGAATATGCTATGAAGAATAGCAACAAGTTTTTGAGTGATTGGTACGAATTTAATTTGAATATCAACAATATACTTACTGCAACGGCTTGTCGTAAACATGGTTTTGACCAGCGACAATTGGTAATTGGTAGCAACGAAATTGCCATTGCCATTAAAAACAGCAATGCGCGCGATTTTGGTTTAGCAGGCATTTTTGACCAATTAGATGTGGTGTTGCGTATTGCCGAAGAAAATGATTTGCTCGAACGCGAAAAAAAGATAGATGCTTTAAAATGGGCATGGCTCGAAGAAAATACTTTTTTCAGTTATTTCTCCATTGAAAAAGTATTGGCTTATGTACTCAAAATAGAAATGCTCGAACGCTGGAAACCACTTTCGGTAGAAAATGGAACGCAAATTTTCCGCGAGTTACTTTTGGGTATGAAAGAAGGAGTGAAATTTGAAACTATTTAATTTTGAGATCGCAATTTGCGACCTCAAACTAATAACCTTATTATCTATTGTTTTTAAATGATGGAAATTGTAGCTGTTCAAAATAAAATTTATAACATTCGAAATAAGCAAGTAATGCTTGATTTTGACTTAGCTGAGATGTATCAAACTGAAACTAAGAATCTTAACTTAAGTGTCAAAAGAAATATTAAACGA
>CAMBSB010000041.1 GCA_945870155.1 Paludibacter jiangxiensis
CCTAAACCCAATTCAGCATATTTTGTAAGCAAATGTTGACGAACAAGTGGCAATGAAATTAAGCGGGCATTATCTATCAACTGCGACCCCAGCAATGTATTATCAAGTTTACCATCAGGTTTTATGTCGGTGATTATATTGGCCATTAGTTCCACCATATCAGCAGTGGATAAAGGCCCTTGCAAAATACACGAAACAGCAAGTAAAATGGCATTATTCGCACCTTCGGCCGATAAATTCATACTTTCAGAAGTGGCATTGAGCGGCATCTCTAAATTAAAAATTTTCAACACCTCAGCCTGTGCCTGTTTTTTGGCTTCGTCAAATGTCAAGCCTTTGTCTTTTACTAAAAATTCTACTCTGCTTTTTTCTAAATGAGTCAGCACATTAATATTAGCCGAATTTACTTTTGAAATATCAGCTATCGCATAAAGTGTTAATTGACCCGATGATGTAGTTCCGCTTACTTCGTTGAAATAATATCCATCGGCTTTGAGCTGCACAAAGTCAGAAACCAATTCAATTTTCTTTTGCTCAAAACTCCCCAAATTATCGGCAACAGTTGTAGAATAAGATCTACCGGTTTGATTAAGTGAAGCATCCAACTCTAAAATACTTACAGCTGTACCGTTAATAAAAGGACCTTTTTGCACATAACCGCTAAAAACTTCTTTTTTTAGAGGCTCTACAAGCTTGTCTTTACTTTCGCATGAAGCGAATAATAACATTAAAACAAACAAAGAAAAAAATAATACTTTTGTTTTCATTGTGATAAATTTTAAATGAATTTTTATTTAGAGCAAAATTATATAGCTGTTTTTCTACTTCCTAATTTGCCGGCATTACCTACTTTTGTTTTGACTATTTATATAGTTTCGCACCAAAATTCAATCAGGTACAACACGCTTTTGGAGCATCAACTATGGATAAAAGGCTTTATTCCACACATAGCGGCTAACCCCATTAAATTCTTTGTATTTATTTGCTGTAATACGCTTTAGTGAAACTTAACATCCTTAAATCGCGGTAAAGGTAAAGACTTAATTTTATATGTCCAAATAAATTGAGAGTTATTTTATCATAAATTATATGTTATGCAACATGTTTTATTATGTAAAATAAAACCTCTCCCAAACTCTCCCTGCCGCAGGCATGGGTAAGTCCAAAGGAGAGGAAAAGTGGATTGTAATAAAATTTGTAAAATAATGAAGTGTTTGATTTTTTTCAATTTATCTGTTACTAAACAGGGATAAGAGTTTTCAATTTGTGGCTTTTATGTAACTTGAATTAATAGTTTTAAATATTAAGTTATTATAAATATTGTACTTGAACATCGACTTTTTAATTACTACCAATTATTTAAACTGCCTCATTCAGAAAGCTATCTAATTTAATGCATGTATTTACCACGATTTAAAAAATAATTAATGTTTATACCAATCGATAAAATTATATTTTCAGTATTGAATCCATAATTAAAACGATTTGATTTTGAATGAACAAATTGCAATTTACATGAGCCTGTATTATCCTTCCAAATTAATGTAAAAGCAGGTTCGATAAAAAACACAGGTTTGTCAATGTTATTTAACCCGAAATAAGATTGTATTAGTTTGATTTCAGAATCACTGTAACCCTCTGGGTATATCTTGATATGATAAAAAGATTGTGAAAAGCGAGTTGAAAATGCAAAGCCAAAACGGTTGAAAAGCAGAAATCCAACTGATGGTTGTGAATAAAGTCTATCCATGCTTAAGCGAAAATATGGATTACCAACATTGAACCCTCCACGTCCATAGCCAAAATTGGCAGCACCAAACAATCCAAATTTAAAATTTTTGTAGAAAATCAGCTCATTGTCCCACATAAAGTCTTTGACAAAGGGATTGGTTTCTCCACCTAATCGCGTAATGTTGTAACGGTTATAGTTTGAGCTAATCCCAATATTATCATTAATTGCATAAGCAGCTTCAATACCTAATTGCGCAAATAATGGTTGTATGTTTGCTGTAGCCACTATGTCTCCCTTTTTTTCGAAAACATTCACGTTTTGTTTTATTGGGTTATAATACATTGGGATGCAAGATGTAAATATAATCACAAAGAATGGAAATATTATATATTTGTTTATTAATCGAATTGGTAATGTCATTTTTTTAAATATTAGTCATTAAACATGGCATTTGTTACTTTTAATCTTTCAATTGTTAAACCTTCCATACTTTCAAAACTTGAAAAACCTGAAAAAGATTCCCAAGCTGATCTATTTATATATTTCTGTGTATTGACAAATGTTGTATCTCTGTTTTGAATTTTGCATATTTTTATAGTCGAAATTATTCTACTGAATGTACTATCGGGCATAATTAGATGATAATTTATGTAAGTTAAAGAATTAATACAACTTCTACCCGGAGGAACAGTGTCAAACAAACTACGTTCATTGTACTTGTAATAATCAGATATATAGAAATTTGTATCATCCCATTTTACGAGTATAGTAAAATTGCATTGGTTAATTATTTCTATTCTTTCGGATATAGCCTGATAGGGTTGCTGTTTGCAAGCTATAAAAAGCATGTTTAGAATAAGGATTAGTAATATAGTGTAAAAGTTAAGTTTCATTGTTTGTGAAGATTTATTATTTAACAAGTCAATTTAAATTAAATAGTTCTGATTGATTTATTTGATAATTTGCTGTCCATTTTCGCATAACTTGCACTAGCTAAGCCTGATGAGTTATTTGCTTATCTTCTTTATTCAGATTAACTAACAAACCATCAAAGTTTAATTCTTTCAATGCCATCTGTATTTTGATTCTGCTAATGGGTTTATCTCTTTATGATTATTGTCGTTTTTATGTTTGTTGCTCTCCCACCAATCATAAAATGCTTTGGCCGCAATTTCAAGAGAAGCCTTGTCGGCAGCTAATTTTAAAACTGTTTCATCACTCAATGCTAAAATTGAATTTTAAGACAGTAATCCTATTATCAGATACTTGTTGTTAATTTAAACTGCTCTTATTGATCCAATAATCCATAAAATGAACTTGCCTTTTATCTTAGTGAGTTGTCATTTTATCAGTTGTCCTCAATAAAAAATGATTTCCGGTTTCTGTTAATTTTATTGTTTTATTGCCTAAAAACATTCAAATTTCACATTATGCTCCATAATTTTTTTTAGCATGCAAATATAAACATTATTTTCACAAGTTTAAACTAAAGGAGGATGAAAAATTGTATAATTTAAAATTTTATTTTCCTGTTACAATTTTATATGTTCGCTTAACATTTTAATTAAGTCGAAAGGCAAATTTGCAAACTCGAATAGCAATTCCACTTATTTGAATAGCAATAAATGTAGTAGTCTATAATTAATCGTTCTACACTATATCGTGTGGTTTTTTTTGAAACAACCTTTTAAAATTAAAGAAAATGAAACCACAATTGAAACAATAGAGATATTTAAAAGATAATAAAGAACACAATAGATAAATAATACCTGTCGGTATTATAAATGCTTAAAGTTTTTATTCTAATGTGAACTATTGTTCCTATTGTGGTTAAATATTCTTACATTTATTAGTTGCCTTAAAATGGATCAAAAATATCAACCCACACGAAAAGTGGTAGAACCTAATTAATGGAGAATTTTTAGGTTGAAAGTGCTTTAAATATACTTTTTAAACCTTTATTGAGGTGGCTTTTGTAGTTTTAAATTTAATGGATACAGCATGGAAATACCTTTCAAAAATTTAAATACAATAATACAAGATGATACCAATTTGTTTTCCCTTAAGGGCTTAGGGGTAGTTTGATAGTTAAGAGTTGAGGTTTTTTACTGTTAATTGTCAACAGTCAGCTGTCCATTGTTTCATAATAATAGCAAAAAAAACATTTCCAAAAAATTGGAAATGTTTTTTTTGATTTAATCTCATTTAGGCTGCCAAAAACATACTTTAGGCGATTCAATTGATCCATCAGCTTTTAACTGCTTCATGGCTTTATCTACTTCTTTGCGGTCGAGACCGGTTAAGTCGACCAATTTACCTGCATTTACAGGTACACCTGCTTTTTTCATGGCTTCCAACACCAATTCTTTTGATTCCATACTTTTTTTTTGATTTTACCCCTATGCCCATTAAGGGGAATAGAGAAGTTATTATATTTAAAATAGTAACAATTTCTGCCCGCTTAGGATTGTTTGTTATTCAATATTTTTTCTTACTTTTTTCAAAAAGACTTCCATCCTTTCCGAATCTTTTTCATCAATTATTTCCATCAAAGTTTTCAATTCTGCTCTGATTTTTTCCACCTGATTATGGGTGTGCGGATTAAACAAAATTTCTGAAAGCAGGTAATCATCTTCACCAAGTAATCCTTTCGCGATATCCATGTGCCTTTTAAAAGTAGTTCCGGGAGCTTCCTGAGGTATCATAACCGAAGCAAATACCAAGGTAGACGCAAAAGGAATAGAAAGTGAATAAGCTATTGTTTCGTCATGTTCGTCGAAACTGTATTCAAATATTTTCAATTTCAAAGAGCCATATAAATCTTTAAAAAAAGCTTTTCCCATGTGGTCGGATTCGGAAATAATTATGGCACTTTGACTACTCAAATTGTCGAGGGTTGCAAAAGTGGGTCCAAACATAGGATGGGTGGATACATAACGCATTCCGGTTTTTTCATAATACTCCTGTATTCCGGTTTTTACTGAAGCAATATCGGAAAGTATACAGTTTTTAGGTAAATATTCTAATACCTTTTCAAAAGCTTCAATGGTGTATTTGAGTGTTACACAGTTGATTACTAAATCAGGTTCAAACTCTCTAATCTCTTCATATTCAGTCATACGCAATGTGTTGAATACAAAACGTAATCTTTTTGGATTAACATCAAATAACGCCACTTCATGCTGAATGCACATTACATCTGTTAAAAATGTGCCCATTTTTCCGGCACCCAGAACTAATATTTTCATTAATTTATAATTTTACCCCTAACCCCTGAAGGGGAAAAGATTGGTTTATATTGTATATAATCATCTCCTTATGTGTCCTGAATTTATTTTTTGTACACTGGAGATTTATTTTTAATTCCTGGTTTTTACAACCAAGAAGAAGCGTTTCTCTCGAAAACTATTCGCGGTCAAAAAATAATTTAAACCGAAGCTTACTCTAATTCTATCATCTATCGATCAAATTAATTTTCGCACAAACATATAAACTTGTATCGATTTGAGATGATTTTTTTATACCGATTACAAAAGTATAAAAATTCATGTTAAAATAAATCATTCACTTTAAAAAAAACTTATAAACAGTGCAATATTCAAAACCGTAACTATACCACCCAAGGTAAATAATACAATTTTTGAAGCTGTAGAATTTACGTATTTGCCCATCACTTTTTTGGATGATGTTAGATATACCTGTAAAAATATTGTAATTGGTA
Source organism: Paludibacter jiangxiensis (assembly GCA_945870155.1). Classification (GTDB taxonomy): domain Bacteria; phylum Bacteroidota; class Bacteroidia; order Bacteroidales; family Paludibacteraceae; genus Paludibacter; species Paludibacter jiangxiensis_A. Next base: position 5,454 of record CAMBSB010000041.1, read on the forward strand.
ACTGAATGCTTAATATCATTTGTGATATTATTAAACCTTTAAAAGGATTGGAAATCAGGAATATAATGCCCAATGCGATTAGCAATGAAATGGCTACTCCCAAGCGGGAATGATTGTCTTTTATGTCATAAGGTTCTTTGTACATGCCGGCAAATATACTTCCGGCTGCCATACCCGAAGTAATGGTTGAAGCAACACCTGCAAACAACAAGGCGACTGCAAACACAATAGCTGCATGATTTCCAAGCAAAGGTATCAACAATTGATTTGCTTGCTGAAGCTCTGAAACGGGTGTTTTGGTTTGAAAAAATGTGGCTGCAGCCAATAAAATCATGGCACTATTGATTGCCCAACCTATTAACATAGATACAAATGTGTCTAAAAATTCATATCTCAATTGTTTTTTAATAATTTTCTCGTCTTGCAAATTCCATTGCCGGCTTTGTATTACCTCAGAATGCAAGAATAAATTATGAGGCATAACCACTGCGCCTAATACGCTCATAATAACCAGAATAGAGCCTTCCGGAAACGAAGGTGTTACCCAGCCCGTAACAGCACAATTCCAATTAATATCGACCAAAGTTAGTTCGTACAAAAATGACAGCCCAATAACCGAAACAAAAGCAATAATCCATTTTTCAATTACCCGATATGAATTTGTAAATAACATTATAAGCACAAATATTGTCACTAATATTGATCCGGCTCTGATAGGTATGTCGAAAAGCATGTTTAATGCTATGCCACCACCTAGAATTTCGGCTAAGGAGGTGGATATTGATGCCAACATGGCCGATGACAGAATAAATTTGGAGTATTTGGGTTTTAAATGGATAGTTGCTGCTTCCGACAAACAAAGTCCTGTAGCGATGCCCAAATGAGCCACATTGTGTTGTAAAAAAATGAGCATAATGGTCGACAATGTAACCATCCACAGTAATGCATAACCAAAATCGGCACCGGCAGCCAAATTTGATGCCCAATTTCCGGGATCGATAAAACCTACAGTTACCAAAAGCCCCGGCCCTATAAATTTAAAAATATCCAAACCTCCATATTTGGGTTTGTATGATTTATTATCTATGTTTTTGAATATTTTGAACATATAAAATGTATTAATTTAAAATTATTTAGACTTAGTAAATGACAAAAATTTGTTGAAATTAATAATATGTTAAATTTCAAATGTATAATTAAACAGCTACTTTTCAGAATCGGACTGACCTCGTCCAGTGAGCCGAAAAACAAGTGAGGTAGGCGGTTAAAAATCGTCCTTGTTTGAGTTCCGACGTATTCCGTCGGAATGAGTTTGGACGATTTGAGCCTACCGAGCTTAAGTTTTTCGAGCGAAGTGGGCGAAGTCTTGAATTTTTTTGCATACTTTTTTGTTTCAAGACAAAAAAGTATGTGGGGTTTGGGGCAAAGCCCCACATTTAAATAATTCAAAACTATTAAATTATGTGTGTTTTGATATTTTTGTCATATACTAAATTATTTTGAATACAAGTTTTTCAAAGGACAAGCGTCTTCCATCCGCTTGATAGATAATAAATGAGCGACTAGAAGTCGGTTGTCTTTCGTTGCTTAATTTTGTCAAAATAGAAATAATATAAACGAATTTATTGCACATAATTAACTGATTTTTAATTGTCTATTCTTGCAGCTTATTGATATTTATTTATAAACTCAATTGCAATATTTATAGCTTGTTTAGCTTCGGGAATTGGTAACAGCACCCAATCATGTTGCATTTCGGGAAATTCGCAGAAAGTGAAATTAGAATTACTTTTTTTCGATTTTGTTTCCAACACTTTACAATCGGGATAAAACAACTCATGGGTGCCATAAAACACCAAAATATCGCCTAAATCATTCAAATCACCCTGAATGGGAGACAGCAAATAATTATCAATATTATCACCGCCTGCATATTTTAAACCTGCTTGTATTAACCCTTGCATTGGTAGAATTTTATCAAATTTTTCTTGTTGTTTAATGGCACTATTTTGCATCGTAATATCTAACCAGGGCGAAAATAGTATGATTTTAGTAGGCTTATAATGAGCATTTTCTATTACTAACTTCTGAGCAAAAGCCAAAGCTAATCCACCACCTGCCGAGTCGCCCATAAAAATAAATTCATCTCCGGCGTAAGTTTCAGTCAGAAAATTATACGACTTTTGCACCATATCGAAAGTATTTTTGTAATTATTTTCAGGTGCTAGCGGGTAGTCGATATAACTTATTCTGCAATTTATTTTATTAGCCAAAGTTTCAACTAATTTTCGATGTAATGCACTCCCTTCAATTAAATATGCTCCACCATGAAAAAAAAGTATATGCTTAGCTTTACTTCCAATACTTGTATCTAGAGTGAAAATATATTTGTCGTTAATAAGTTTGTCTTTCAACATATATTTCTCTCTTAACTTACTGTTGAATAAATATTTATTACTCCTTTTAGGTGCGACAAAAGATTTTTCAACCAATTTTTTAAATTGAAATAAGTCCAGAAAAACACTTAAAACTTTTGAAGAAACACTAACCATAATCGTTGTTGTTCTATAATGAATGAACATTAATAAAAACTATTTGTTTTTAAGACTTCAAATGTACTATCTTTTATTAATTTTGCCAAGCTAATTACTTATTAAAATTATCTTTTTATATTTGCAAAGTTATTTTTTAAAATTTAAACTGGAATTGCCTGTAATAAACCAAAACCTATATAAATATGCTGAATGAAAATCCTATTAAACCGATGAATATCGAAACAGTAAAGGAATTATGGTCAAAGACTTATAATACTCAAGGTAAGCCTGATTGGTCACACATTTTCCCTTATTATCACAAAGATATTATTTTTCAGGATACCATACAGCGCATTGAAGGGATTGAGGATTTTACATTGATGTGTAAACGCCTTACAACTCGTACCCACCAATTGAATATGGAAATTCTTTCTATAGCTCAAAACGAAAATATTATTATTTTTGACTGGATAATGACCATGATGTTCAAAAAATATCCTAGTACTCCTATGTATGGATCTACTAAATTAACTATAAGTGAAGATGGTTATATTTTGCAACAACGTGATTATTATGACTTGTGGGGCGATATTTTCAACAATATTCCTCATTTTGGTAAAATGTATCGCCGATTTTTAATTAAAAAATTTGGATAATGAGCAAGAAATTTCAACTTCCCGATGAAATGAGCTTTTTAACGGACAGGACATTGGAAAAAAAGATTTTTAAGCGAAGCAAAGAATTGGTTCAACTGGATAAATCAAATTTTTATGACAAAATATGATGCAATTGTTGTTGGTGGTGGAATAGCTGGCTTAACAGCAGCAGCCTATTTAGCCAAAGCCGGTAAATCGGTAATACTTTTCGAAAAACAATCGAAAGTTGGGGGTTTAGTGCAAACTTTTCAGCGTGATGGGATATATTTTGATGGAGGATTGCGCTCAATAGAAAATTCCGGAATTGTATTTCCGATGCTTAAGCAGCTTGGAATTGCTATTGAATTTACCAAAAGCAATATTTCTATAGGTATAGCTGATAGTATTTTAAAACTGAAAGGCAAAGAAAGTGTAGATGAATATGAAGCATTTCTAATAGCTCAATATCCTGAAAATGTTGAAGATATAAAATCCATTATTGGCGAAATAAAGAAAATAATGGTTTATATGGATGTGCTTTATGGCATTGACAATCCGGCTTTTTTAGATATGATGGAGAATAAAAAATACCTGTTTACTGTAATTCTTCCATGGGTATTCAAATTCCTTTTTACTATTGGAAAAATTAAAAAATTAGATGAGCCGGTTGAAGAATATCTAAAACGTTTCACCAAAAACCAATCTTTGATTGACATCATTGCCCAACACTTTTTTCAGAAAACTCCCACTTCGTTTGCTTTGAGTTATTTTAGTTTGTACCTCGATTATCATTATCCTAAAGGTGGTACGGCTACTTTGATTGAAAAAATGGAACAATATATTGTTAATCATGGTGGAATAATTAAAACAAATACCAGCATTGTAAATATTCATCCTGAGGAAAAATATGTAATTGATAACCAGCAGAATAAAATTAGCTACGATAACCTGGTTTGGGCTGGTGACCTTAAATATTTGTATAATAATATAAATATTGAAAAACTAAACGACAAAAAATTAGTCAATAGCATTACCGAGAAACGTGCATTATTAAAAGATTTAAAGGGGGGCGATTCGGTTTTTACTGTTTATTTGTCTGTAAACGAAAACAAAGCATATTTTGATGAAATTTGCACCGGCCACTTTTTCTACACACCTGATAAAAATGGATTATCATGCGTTCCAAAATCGGATATGGAGGCTTTTATCAACATGAAAACCATTGATAGTGATAATGTTGACCTTAAAAATAAAGTAAAAAAATACTTAGAAGATTATTTCAAACTTAACACTTTCGAAATTGCCATTCCAGCCTTACGCGATGCCAATTTGGCTCCCGAAGGCAAAGTGGGCTTAGTGGTTAGTTTGCTTTATGATTACACCTTGGCAAAAAAAATTGAAGACTTTGGCTGGACTACCGAAATAAAAGAGTTTTTAGAAAAAATTACCATCGAGATATTGGACAAAAGTATTTTCCCCGGAATAAAAAACAAAGTTTTTGCTTGTTTTTCGTCTTCACCCATAACTATCGAAAAACTTACGGGCAATACCGAAGGCGGAATAACGGGTTGGGCATTTACAAATCCTTACATACCTGTGGTAAATAAAATGCTTCAGGTGGCAAAATCGGTGGATACACCATTGCCTCATATCTACCAGGCAGGACAATGGACATATAGCCCGGCTGGTTTGCCAATTTCTATCCTTACAGGAAAACTAGCGGTAGATAAAATTTTGACAAACAAGAAATAATGGCTTATTGGAATAGCCATACATGAAGCACACTGCATAATTAAAATCTTTGTCATTTTCAATTATAGTTTTTTACTCTTTCTTGTATTGGAATAAAGAATGGATTGATAAGGTCATTCTAATTTAAGTTTTTGGTCAAGCAGCTTACTCTGCCTCAATATTACAGCGGGAACACAACTTAAAGTTGTGCTCCCGCGAACTTTTTACTTCAAAAATTTTCCTTGATAGCTATCGGAGTCTTAAATCTTAAAGCGTTACCCCAGTTTTGAAAATGGCTATTTCGCGATAATTTTTCTTTTCGTTATTGACAAGCTCGCCACTGGCAACTTTTATAACGTATTCAATAAATCTTTCCAAAGCATCCTCTATGGATTCGTTTTCAACTATGGTTCCGGCATTGAAGTCAATCCAGCTGCCTTTTCTCATGTAGAGTGGTGTATTTGTCGAAATTTTCATAGTTGGTACAAAGCTGCCGAATGGTGTACCTCTACCTGTAGTAAATAATACGATATGACATCCACTGGCACCCAAAGCTGTGGCTGCTACCAAGTCGTTTCCTGGTGCGCTCAACAGATTTAGCCCTTTGGTTTTTATTTGTTCGCCATACATCAATACATCTTTAACCAGAGCATTTCCGCATTTTTGTGTACAGCCCAGCGATTTTTCTTCGAGGGTCGAAATTCCACCGGCTTTGTTTCCAGGCGATGGATTTTCGTAAACCGGTTGATTGTTGCGCATAAAATAATCCTTGAAGTCGTTGATTAACAATACTGTTTTGTCAAACATATTTTTGTTCACACAACGATTCATCAGTATGGTTTCAGCTCCAAACATTTCGGGAACTTCGGTTAATACTGTGCTGCCACCTTGTGCTATCAGAAAATCAGAAAACACGCCTAGCAACGGATTGGCCGTGATGCCTGAAAGTCCATCAGAGCCACCACATTTCAGTCCTACTTTTAATTCCGAAAGTGACACATCGGTACGTTGATCATTCGACACCACATCATATATTTCACGCAAAAGAGTCATGCCAGTTTCATCTTCATCGTCTACTTTTTGAGTTTCCATAAATTTGATGCGGCTTTCGTCAAAATCGCCTAACAGTTCGCGAAAAGCTTTCACCTGATTGTTTTCGCAACCTAAGCCCACTACCAATACTCCACCGGCATTGGGGTGCAATACCATGTCGCGCAATACTTTACGTGTGTTCTCATGGTCGTCGCCCAGTTGCGAGCAACCATAATTGTGCGGATAAGCTACAATGGCATCCACACCGTGAAGTTGAGTTTCCATGCGCATTTTTTCGGCTAGGGCGTTGATGGTACCATTTACACAACCTACAGTTGGTATTATCCAAATTTCGTTGCGTATGCCCACTTCGCCATTGCCGCGTTTGTAGCCTTTAAAACTTAAATGGCGGTTTTCAATGTCCGATGTATATGTTTTTGGGTCGTAATTATAATCCAATAATCCTTCCAGGTTGGTTTTTATGGTTGTTTCGTTCACCCAGTCGCCTTGACAAATGGGTACACGAGCATGACCAATTGCATAACCGTATTTTACAATATTTTCGTGCTCAGCAATATTCGCCAGTGCAAATTTATGACCCATGGGAATGTCAGCATTGATGGTAATTTCTACACCATCCAAACTTGCTTTCTCACCCGCTTGTAAAGCTACAAGTGCCACCGCCACATTATCGGCAGGATTAATTTTTAAATATTTCATTTGGTATAAATTATTATTTTCAAATTGTATCATCTACATTAATTATCACCCCATCATCATATCATCAAATCACCACATCATTACATCATCACATCACCTTATTCCTCAAAAATTGGAAGTTCAAAGTCCATTTTAACCGATAAGTTGTATTTTTTCGAAACTATTGTTCTGACAGTTTCTTTCATGCCAAATTCTTGAATAAGTCTCAGATAAAAAGTTAATTTATCGGTTAGACCCGGTATATTATTCAAATTTTCATCCCAAATAAATTCGGCAGCGAGTACCCCTTTTGCCACAGTTTCAATATCATTTAAACTCCAAAGTATCTTCAATAAATCCACAATCGCTTTGTCATCATTTGGTACAATGTCGGTATTGCCACGTTTGCCGCCCTTGTAATAAGTTATTATGGCTGCCAATCCTAATACAAGGCCTACAGGTAATTCTCCTTTGCGTTCTAAATATTTTTTTAGACCGGGCAAATCGCGTGTTTTAAATTTCGGGAAAGAATTAAGCATTATACTTGTGAGGAAATGATGTACAAATGGGTTGTTGAAACGTTCCAGTACATCGTTTGCAAATTTTTGTAACTCTTTTTTAGGTAAATCGAGTGTTGCAATTAATTCTTTATACATTACCATATAAATGAATTTTGAAATTACATCATCTCTCAAACACTCTTTTACAATGTTTAAACCCGCTAAATAACCAACCGGTGCCAAAACAGTATGAGGGCCGTTCAACAAAGTAACTTTACGTTCGTGATAAGGCTTTTCGTCGGGAACAAACAGTACATTCAATCCTGCTTTTTGTGCCGGAAATTCCTTTGCTACACTTAGTGGTGCTTCTATTACAAATAAGTGGAAAATCTCAGCCTGAACCACCAATTTATCTTCCAACTGAATTTTCTCCAAAATTTCATTGATAGTTTCGCGTGGATAACCTGGTACAATGCGGTCGACCAAAGTTGAATAAACACCACAAGCCGTTTCGAACCAGTTTTTAAATGCTGCACCCAGTTCCCAAAGTTCTATATATTGTTGAATAGTTTTTTTCAATTCAGTTCCATTGTGAAAAATCAATTCGCATGGAAATATTAGCAAACCTTTATCGGGAGCACCATTAAAAGTTTTGAAACGGTGGTAAAGTAATTGTGTTAATTTGCCCGGATATGAACTGGCAGGAGCATAGTCCAATTTACATTCTTCATCAAATGCAATTCCGGCTTCGGTAGTGTTTGAAAACACAAAACGCATTTCAGGTTGTTCGGCAAGTTTCAAATAAGCCTCGAAATCACTGTAAGGATTCAATGAACGGCTAATAACGTCAATTAATTCAATATCATTTACAATATTACCTTTTTCAAGTCCTTGCAAGTTAACATGATACAAGCCATCTTGCTCATTAAGCATGTCTATCATACCATTAGCTAAAGGTTGAACCACTACCACGCTCGAATTAAATCCGGCATTTTTATTCATTCTATTTACCATCCAGTCAACAAAAGCACGTAAAAAATTGCCTTCACCAAATTGAATAATGCGTTCAGGATAGGTGTTTGTAATGTTTGCCGAAATTCTGTTCAGTCTTTCCATAATGAATCTTGTTTATATTTTTAAATTAATTAAGTATTTTGAATTAAATTGTGCTTTATTTCATTCCGTTTGTTTTGATGAATTTGAAGACGAAACAAAAATGAAATAACAGTCGTTAATTAGTAGGCACAAAACTATACATTTAGTGTTGTGATATTTGGAAATAACATTAGTTGGAGGTTAGAATTTAGTTTCCGTGTTCGCACACAGTTTAAATACTCGACAAAATTAGAGAAATATTTCCATATATCAAAATATATTCCGTGTGCGAACACGGGAATTTTTATACATATATTATAAACCCCTAATATTCAGTGAATTTGGCATTTTAAAAAATTTAGAATATTGAAAGTTAAAGCTAAAAGATTAAGTTATTATCCTCAACAAAAAAATAAATATATTTGCGTTGTCAAATTCTTTATAAATAAGGGTAAAGAAATTATCTAATTCGCGGCTACAAAGATTGCAAAAAGAAGAAGAATAGGGTTTTTTCTGCAAATACGCACTCTATTTTTTATTTTATATTCCCGAAACCCCTTGTTGAAAAAAAATGAACGCGACAAAGTTTTTCTCCCTTATGAACTTTTTAATCCTTTCATTGTTTAAAACATTAGAACTTTAAAACAGTATATTTCTAAATATGCTTTATGTGGATAGTTCTTTAAATTTTACTGAAATTTCACTGCTTTAATGCTGAATTGTAATATAAATAATGAAAAATATATCATTTCGTATTTGCAGGTTTCAAAAATAGCTGTATCTTTGTGCCGAAATTATAAAAAATATAATGAACAGAAATTTTTTACATATCCTTCTACTCGGAATTATTATTCTCTTGCAAAACAAGTAGAAGTGAGTTTGGTATGTAGTAAATACAATGTATAATATATAAAGCCTTTCTCACTACGGTGTGGAAGGCTTTTTTTTAGGGTTGCCCCTAACCACCTTCAGGGGTATTGAGAGAAAAAGAATTTAATTATTGATTATATATTACCCTTGCCTCCAATTATTTTGGGTAATTCCCCCTTTAGGGGGTTAGGGGGCTTACAATTATGGACAGATTATTTATTTTCGACACAACATTACGCGACGGCGAACAAGTTCCCGGATGCCAGTTAAATACCGTAGAAAAAATTCAAGTGGCTCGTGCTCTCGAAACTTTGGGTGTTGATGTTATTGAAGCTGGTTTCCCAATTTCAAGTCCCGGCGATTTTAATTCGGTAGTAGAAATTTCAAAAGCAGTTACATGGCCTACAATTTGCGCTTTGACACGCGGTGTACAAAAAGATATTGATGTGGCTGCTGACTCTCTCAAGTTTGCAAAGAATAAACGTATTCATACAGGAATAGGAACTTCTGAGTTTCATATTAAACATAAATTTAATTCTACTCAGGACGAAATTCTTGAACGCGCAATTGCAGCCGTAAAACATGCCAAAAAGTATGTGGAAGATGTTGAATTTTATTGCGAGGATGCAGGACGAACCGATAATGTTTATTTGGCTCGTGTAGTTGAAGCGGTTATCAAAGCTGGTGCTACTGTGGTTAATATTCCAGATACAACAGGTTATTGTTTACCTTGGGAATATGGTGAAAAAATTAAATTCTTGATGGAAAACGTGAAAGGTGTACACAATGCTGTAATATCTACACATTGCCACAATGACCTCGGCATGGCAACTGCCAATACCATGGCCGGAGTGCTTAACGGTGCGCGCCAGGTGGAAGTGACAATCAACGGCATTGGTGAACGTGCCGGAAACACTTCTTTGGAAGAAATTGCCATGATTCTGAAATGTCATAAATCATTGGAGATTGAAACTCAAATTAATACACAGAAAATATATTCAACCAGCAGATTAGTTTCAGGATTGATGAATATGCCTGTGCAGGCAAATAAAGCCGTGGTTGGTCGCAATGCTTTTGCACATTCTTCGGGAATTCATCAAGATGGTGTATTGAAAAATCGCGAAAGTTATGAAATCATGGATCCTAAAGATGTTGGTATTGATGAAAACTCTATAGTTTTAACTGCCCGCAGTGGACGTGCTGCTTTAAAACATCGTTTAAGTGTTTTAGGAGTGAATGTTGAAGGGGATCATTTGGATAAAATTTATGAAGAATTTCTTAAATTAGCTGATAAAAAGAAAGATATAAATGATGACGATGTGCTTTTGCTAGCCGGAAAAGAACGTACAGAAAAACAACGCATACAAATTGACTATTTACAAGTAACTTCTGGAGTGGGAGTGAAGTCTGTAGCCAGTTTAGGTCTGTTAATTGCCGGAGAAAAATTTGAAGCAGCGGCATCAGGAAATGGTCCGGTTGATGCAGCTATCAAAGCATTGAAACAAATTATTAAACGTACCATGACTTTGCAGGAATTTACTATACAAGCTATTAACAAAGGTAGCGATGATGTGGGTAAAGTTCACATGCAAGTGGAACATAATGGCGCAATTTATTATGGTTTTGGAGCAAATACCGATATTGTTGCAGCATCAGTAGAAGCATATATCAATGCAATTAATAAGTTTGTGAAATAAATCTGCCCCCTAACCCCCTGAAGGGGGAATAATGAGCAGTAAATAAATTTTTTAAAAATAGAAAAAAATCAAATAGAAAAATGAATAATTCAGAGAATAATGATAAACGCTCCACAACTCCCCCTTCAGGGGTCTGGGGGGCAGGTAGGGCAACTACCCTCTTTGATAAAATCTGGGATGCGCATGTCGTATCATCAGTCGAAAACGGTCCAACACAGTTGTATATAGATCGTCATTTTTGCCACGAAGTTACAAGTCCTCAGGCATTTAACGGACTTCGTACACGTGGGCTAAAAGTGTTTCGTCCTGAGTTAACAACAATGACGGCCGATCACAATACGCCTACAATCAATCAGGATCAACCTGTTCAGGATCCAATTTCTCGCAATCAGTTGGATACTTTTGCACAAAATGCAAACGACTTCAATATGCCCCTGTTTTACCCACTTGGTCATATCAAAAATGGAGTTGTGCATATAATTGGACCTGAAAACGGTTTTACACATCCCGGCATGACAATAGTTTGTGGCGATAGTCACACTTCTACACATGGAGCTTTTGGAGCCATTGCTTTTGGTATTGGAACAAGTGAAGTGGAAATGGTTTTGGCTACGCAATGTGTGCTTCAGTCGCGCGCTAAAACTATGCGTATTACTTTCAACGGTAAATTGAATGCCGGTGTAACTGCTAAAGATTTGGCACTTTACATGATTTCAAAACTCACTACAGGTGGTGCAACAGGATATTTTGTGGAATATGCCGGCGAAGCAATCCGCAATCTTTCTATGGAAGAACGCATGACCGTTTGTAACCTTTCAATCGAAATGGGTGCACGTGGTGGACTTATTGCTCCTGACCAAACAACTTACGACTATGTTAAAGGTCGTGAGTTTGCTCCAAAAGGTGAAGAGTGGGACAAAAAATTAGCTTATTGGAAAACTTTGAAATCTGACGAAGGCGCAAAATTCGATAAGGAATTGGAATTTAATGCTGCTGATATTCAGCCCATGATTACTTACGGAACAAATCCGGGTATGGGAATGGGAATTACAGACTCTATTCCTACTTTGGAATCGATAGATGAAGCCGGACGTATATCGTACCAGAAATCATTGGAATATATGGGATTGGAAGCTGGTGAAAAACTTGAAGGAAAAACCATTGACTATGTTTTCCTTGGAAGTTGTACCAATGGACGTATCGAGGATTTCCGTGTATTTGCCAATTATGTAAAAGGTAAAAAGAAAGCCGATAATATAACAGCTTGGCTAGTACCGGGAAGTTGGATGGTAGAAAAACAAATCCGCGAAGAAGGTTTATATGAAATTCTTACAGAAGCCGGCTTTGCATTGCGTCAACCGGGTTGTTCGGCTTGTTTGGCTATGAATGATGATAAAGTTCCTGCAGGAAAATATGCAGTTTCAACTTCAAACCGTAACTTCGAAGGTCGTCAGGGTCCTGGAGCACGTACAATTTTGGCCGGTCCACTTGTTGCGGCAGCTGCTGCGGTAACAGGAAAAATTACTGATCCTCGTAATTAATAACAAAGAAAGAACAATGGAAAAATTCATTAAATTAACTTCAACAGTTGTTCCACTTCCAATTGAAAATGTGGATACTGATCAGATTATACCTGCACGCTTCTTGAAAGCAACAGACAAAAATGGTTTTGGTGACAATCTTTTTGCCGACTGGCGTTATAACAAAGATGGCAGCCCTAAAGCCGACTTCGTATTAAATAATGCCCTTTATAGCGGTTCTATACTAGTGGCTGGAAAAAACTTCGGTTCAGGTTCAAGTCGTGAACATGCGGCCTGGGCTATAGATGGTTACGGATTTAAAGTAATAGTATCAAGCTTTTTTGCTGATATTTTTCAAAATAATGCATTGAACAATGGTGTGTTACCGGTTGTTGTTTCTGTTGAATTTTTGGCTGAGATTTTTGCTTGTGTAAATGCAGATGCTAAATCAACATTAACTATAGATCTTCAAAACCAAACAATAACAAATAATGTTTCTGGAAATTCAGAAACATTTGCCATAAATGCTTACAAAAAAGAATGTTTGCTGAATGGACTCGATGATATTGATTATCTGTTGAGCAAAAAAGCACAAATCGAAGCATACGAAGCTGCAAGATAATTTTCTCTTTTAACTTTTCCAAAGTTCCAAAACTTTGGAAAAGTTATAAATAAAAAATTGAAATTTATGATTGAAATAATGGATACCACACTCCGCGATGGAGAACAGACATCGGGAGTATCTTTTGCACCACAGGAAAAATTAAGCATTGCACGGCTGCTACTCGAAGAGTTGGGAGTTGATCGCATTGAGATTGCTTCTGCTCGAATTTCACAAGGTGAGTTTAATTCTGTTAAGAAAGTTTCGGATTGGGCTCGTGAACACGGACATATTCATAAAGTTGAAGTGCTGGGTTTTGTCGACGATAGAAATTCGCTGAATTGGATGAAAGATGCCGGTTGTGAAGTGTTGAACTTATTGTGTAAAGGGTCAGAGAATCATTGTATTTATCAACTTAAAAAAACACCCGACGAACATATTGCTGACATAAAAAATGTGTTGGCCAATGCACGTGAAATGGGAATTAAGGTAAATATTTATCTCGAAGATTGGTCAAATGGTATGCGTAATTCGGAAGATTACGTTTATTATGTTGTTGAAAATCTGCGACATGAATCTATCATGCGTTTTATGTTACCGGATACTTTGGGTGTATTAAATCCAACGGAAACAGGTGATTATTGCAAACGTATGATACAACATTTTCCCGATTTACATTTCGATTTTCATGCACATAACGATTATGATTTAGCTGTTGCCAATGTATTTGAGGCCGTAAAAGCCGGTGTACACGGTATACATGTAACCATCAATGGATTGGGCGAAAGAGCAGGAAATGCTCCATTGTCGAGTGTCGTTGCGGTTTTGCACGATCAATTGAAACATAAAACCAAAATTAAGGAGTCAAAAATTAATTCAGTTAGTCGATTGGTTGAATCTTATGCAGGAGTGCGCATTCCTGCCAACAAACCGGTAATTGGCGATTATGTTTTTACACAAGTGGCTGGTATACATGCCGATGGTGATAATAAGAAAAATCTATATTATAATGATCTTTTGCCCGAACGTTTTGGGCGTGAACGACTATATGCACTAGGTAAAGCATCAGGTAAAGCAACTATCCTTAAAAATCTTCAACAATTGGGCATAGAGCTCGATAATGAAATGATGCAAAAAGTTACAGCACGGGTTATCGAATTAGGAGATAAAAAAGAAATGATTACGCTGGACGAATTGCCATATATTGTTTCGGATGTTATAAAAAGTGAGCAGGAAGATCAGTTAATTAAAATATTGAACTATTCGCTGTCGGTAACGCAAGGTTTACGACCTATGGCCAATGTCAAGATGGAAATAAACGGTGAAGTTTTCGAACAATCGGCTTCGGGCGATGGGCAGTACAATGCTATATCTAAAGCCATGTACAAGATTTATAAAAAACAAAACAAACCAACCCCGGAATTAATTGATTATCAGGTAGTCATACCTCCAGGCGGAAAGACAGATGCGATAGTACAAACTATTATCACCTGGCAATTTGATGGTAAAGTTTTTAAAACAAGAGGCTTGGATGGCGACCAAACTGTTGCTGCACTCAAAGCTACTGAGAAAATGTTGAATATAATTGAGACAAACAATATTCCTACAAAACAAGGTTAAGTATTTGCATTAAACATTTTTTCCATTAAGAATTTTGAGTTGAAAATAAAATTTTAAAACATAATAAATCAATGAGTAAAACATTAAATCTGGCAGTTTTGCCTGGTGATGGTATCGGACCTGAAATTGTAGAACAAGCTTTAAATGTAACAAAGGCAGTTTGCCAGAAATTTGGTCATTTATTAACTTATGAGTATGCCATTGTTGGTGCTTGTGCCATAGATGCAGTGGGTGAACCTTATCCAAAAAGTACACATGAACTTTGTATGAAATCTGATGCGGTGCTTTTCGGTGCTATTGGCAATCCAAAATATGATAACGACCCTTCTGCCAAAGTTCGTCCTGAACAAGGATTGTTAAAAATGCGCAAAGATTTAGGTCTTTATGCCAATATTCGTCCGGTTACAACTTTTCCTTCACTGATACACAAATCACCACTTCGTGCCGATTTAGTTGATGGTGCCGATTTTATGTGTATACGTGAGTTGACTGGCGGGATGTATTTCGGACGACCACAGGGTAGGAGTGAGGATGGCAATACTGCTTACGATACTTGCGTTTACACGCGTGAAGAAGTAGAACGTATTCTTCATTTAGCTTATAAATATGCCGGACAACGTAATAAAAAAGTAACCATTGTTGATAAAGCAAATGTTTTGGCAACTTCACGTCTTTGGCGTCAGATAGGTCAGGAAATTGCACCTCAATATCCTGAAATTGAGACAGAATTTATGTTTGTTGACAATGCAGCTATGCGTATAATTCAGTGGCCAAAAAGTTTTGATGTGTTGGTAACTGAGAATTTATTTGGAGATATATTGACAGATGAGGCTTCAGTAATCACAGGTTCTTTGGGTATGCTACCTTCGGCATCTGTAGGTATTCATACATCAGTTTTTGAGCCGATACATGGTTCGTATCCTCAGGCTGCCGGTAAAAACATCGCCAATCCTTTAGCTACCATTCTTTCGGCAGCATTGATGTTTGAGTATGCCTTTGGTATGATGGAAGAAGGTGCGTTAATACGTGAAGCGGTGGCTGCCAGCATGGATGCCAATGTGGTAACTGAAGATATTGCCGATAATGCAAAAGCTTATTCCACTTCGGAAGTAGGTGAGTGGATAGTTAATTATATCAACAAGAAGTAATAAATATTTCTTAGATACTCAGCCCCCCTGCCCCCTGAAGGGGGAGTTTTGGTGCGTTTTTCAATATTAAAACAATTTTTAAATATCAATTTATGACAGTTTAAATGTCATTTTAATTTGAAGTTTAAAAAAAGTCATTATTCTGGAATATTAAAAGCAGTGCTGAGTTAATTACGAAAGCTTACACATTTACGAAAGCTTATATTTTTCTAACACATCGTGATTTTTAGGCAGGTGAAAGTTCAGACTTTAGTTAATGAAGTATTTACGAGATAATGACTTGCAAAATTATTATAAATAAATAATACGAATTGGAATTTACCGGTTCGTTTTTTTGTTACAACTCATCATCAATAATTTGCTTGTAAGTGCGATTTTGATATTAAAATTGATAGTTTTTTATTCTAAATGTATTAAAAAAGTGCCTGAAGCAACAAATTAATCTTGGCAAACGCTTCTGAACTCCCCCTTCAGGGGGTTGGGGGGCTGAGTACTTACGTTTTTTATGCTTTCAATTGAGTGGAAAATAAACATTCACTGTGTTTTATTTGTTCTGCTTTAGTTCAATTTTATTTGTTAATTCTAACCCCAAATTTTTGATTGTGAATTCTACAAAAAACATTTTAAAGATAACATATCCAATAATTTTAACTTTAGTTGCGCAAAATGTAATTAATGTAACTGATACTGCATTTCTGGGCCGTGTTAGTGAAGTTGCTTTGGGTGCTTCGGCTATTGCAGGTGTGTTTTATCTAGCTGTTTTTATGGTTGGATTTGGTTTTAGTCAGGGTGTACAGATTTTGATTGGACGCAGAAATGGTGAAAAGAATTACAGCCAGATTGGAACTATTTTTAATAATGGTTTGATATTTAATGGATTCTTTTCTATAGTGCTATTTGTAGCTTCTATTTATGGAATGCCACATTTAATGAAATTTCTAGTTAGTTCTGATCATATTTATGTTGCAACTTTGCAATACCTCGATTGGCGAATTTATGGTTATATATTTGTGTTTTTGGGTGTTATTTTTCGTAGTTTATATGTAGGAATTACTGAAACACGTATTCTTACTATTTCTGCAATTATTACCGCTTTAACTAATATTGTGCTCGATTATTTATTGATATTCGGCAAGTTTGGTTTTCCTAAAATGGGGATAGAAGGTGCTGCCTTGGCATCAGTAATTGCAGAAGCAGCATCTTTGGCTTATCTAATAATTCATACCTTACTTTATACCGATTGTGAAAAATATGGAATATTTAAATGGGTAAAAATTGATTTTAAAGCTATTGCTCAGATACTTAATATTTCAATATTCATTATGTTTCAGTTCTTTATATCCATTTCTACCTGGTTCTTGTTTTTTATTTTTATCGAACGAATGGGCGAAAGGCAATTAGCAGTTACAAATATTGGTCGAAGCATGTATATTTTATTGATGATACCCGCTTCGGCTTTGGCTACAACTGCTAGTACATTGGTTAGTAATATGATAGGTGCTGGGCATAAAAATTTAGTAATCAAAACGATTAATAAGATTATTAGAATAGGTATTATTTCTGTAAGTCCTATGCTTATATTTGCTTTCTTTTATCCTGAGATTTTTGCCCATATTTACACTGACGATCATAGCTTAATGTTAGCTTCAATTCCTGTTATTAAAGTTGTATCTATTGCCATATTGTTTTTTACTGTCTCCAATATTATTATCAGCAGCGTATCAGGTACGGGAAATACCAGAATTGTTTTTTATATGGAAGTTGTAACACTCTTTATGTACATTTCGTATGTATATTTTACAGCTATCATTCATCCTCAGCCTGTTGCTATTGTTTGGATGTCAGAATTTGTTTATTGGACCTCTATTGGTGGGCTAGGATTTTGGTATTTGATGAAAGGAAATTGGAGAGACAAAGAAATTTAATTGTTGATAAGAGTATTTTAAGTTATATTTACGACATATTAATCAAATTTGAAAATTATACACAAATTCCTGGACTGCAATTTAAACCTTTTGTTAATGCTATAGTCAAAGATAAATCAAAAATTAATTATTCACTCAAATTTAAAATTAAATGTTTATGAAAAAGTATGTAATTTCCTT
The DNA here is from genome assembly GCA_945870155.1 of Paludibacter jiangxiensis. Taxonomy (GTDB): domain Bacteria; phylum Bacteroidota; class Bacteroidia; order Bacteroidales; family Paludibacteraceae; genus Paludibacter; species Paludibacter jiangxiensis_A. The sequence continues at coordinate 23,241 of CAMBSB010000041.1, forward strand.
ATTCTCAGTATTATTTATGTTTGTAATGGTTTGTAAAGCCCAACAGCCTACGGGTCCTCAAAAACCTAAGGGTCCAAGTATTGAAAATAGAGTAGATAAAATGGCAACCGATTTGGGTCTAAGTGAAGTAGAAAAATCAGCATTAAAAGATTTGTTGACAAAACAAGATGCTGATATTAAGAAGTTTAGGGCTGAAAACGATAAGGATAGTCCGGAATTTAAAAATAAATATAAAGAATTCCGTAAATCTCAAGAAGCTGAATTGAAAACAACATTAGGAGAAGAAAAATTCAATAAATGGCAAACTATTCGTGCTGAAATGAGAAAAAATACAGAGCAGAAACCAGGTGCTCCTGCATTACCATAATTGTTTAGGATTTGTATAAAAAAGGCTGATATTATTCAGCCTTTTTTATACCTTTTCTTTAATCATTCCTTTGTTTTTGGAACAATGTCATTTACATCAAGTTTTGATGGTGTAAATATCTGTAATACACCTTTTAAACCTAAACTCATTACAATATTATAGAAGAATGCTAAAAACCCTACAGTTAATAATATACCTGACAATAAGGCCAATATCATATACAAGTTGTATTCCCCTTCATAATATAATGTGCGTCGTAACATACCATGTAAGCCAGCCATACCCATAAAGGCTCCCATTCCAATACCTCCTAATAAATGACACCAGAAATGTACATTTGCCAATTTTTGGCTATGTAGTTTTGCACCATTAGTTACAATTGGAAATAGTATATAAACTGCTGAATAAAGGGTCATGGTTAAACCAACCAAAATTGCAACATGAACATGAGGTCCAATTATCCATTGTGTGTTGTGTAAAATACGGTTCAATCCTATGTCAGCTTGCATAATTCCGGCAGGAACAGCTAAACCGAAACCTAATAAACCACCCAATAAAAATTTCAGAGGATTTGTCATTTTCAACGGTCTTGCACTCCATAACGTTACCAATGTAATAAAGAATGCCAATCCTTGCGTAATTAATTCAAAAGCTGTTACCAATTCTCCCGAAAGTATTTTAAGAATTCCGGGTTGTGCCTGATCAGACATTAAATGGTGCGACCATACTGTCCATGAAACCACTAACTCTACTAATAAAGCAATACGAGCAATTTTTGCCATGAACAATTCTTTACCAGTAATTAACATAGCTAATAAATACCAGGTTCCTGCCACAAAAATCAAAACTAAACCATCTGCAATTAAATCGAGCCCCCACCAGAACCAATTTTTGTAAAGCAGTGCATCAACGGCAGTATTTTTTAAATCGTAACCCATTAAATGTCCTACCATGTAAACCAGAATTAAAACACCTGTAAACAATATAATACCGGCATTTAATGCAACATCAACCGTACCTCGTGCTACAGCTGCAATGGGTAATGATACTAAAGGTTCCGTACGATTTTGTTTTTTGCGAAATATATTTTTTACGCTGTCAATACCTAACGCTGAGCCTAATAATTTTTTACCATTTTGTTTTTCCCAACCCACTGGTGTATATGTTATTGTAGCAAAAATATTGATTACAAAGAAAACTGTTCCAACCATTACCAATGCAATACCTGTTATAAAAAATGCTCCTCCAAGTGGATTAAATTGAGTAAAATCGGCAGGAAGTGGCCAATAGAGGGTGTAAAGGGGTGAGTAGTGAGTCAAAAAACCGGCTGTCCAAAAAACCAAAGTGCCAATGGCTATAAAAAGATAGGTTAGATTCCCTAATTTATAACTCCACAAAGGTTTTTTCATTAAATAGGGAACTAAAAATAAAAAAGCTCCAAAAACCAAGGAATAGGTGGAACCAAAAATCCCAACCAATGGGTGAGCAGTTAACATGCCAAAATACTGATCGGCAGGCATTAAGCTTGCATCAACTTGCATTATGCGCATCAACATTCCTTCGAAAAGCGCAAAGAAATAATAAACCAATGATACTACCACAAACCGGAGTACCAACTTTTGCATTGGAGTTAAACTTTTAGGTTTGAATAAACCTTCTTCTCCATCTAACAATATATTTATGAATTTCATATTAATATTTTTTTATATTTTACATTTAACTTGTTTAATTATTCTACGACTACCACATCTTTTTCAATCATTTGTGCACCTTTAGGACCTGAGTATTCAGTGGAACGAATACTATAAACGCCAGGACTATTAAATTGCCAAAGGATATCATTTAAATGTCCGGGTACAACTTGCATTTGAAAAACCATAGAATTATCCTGACGGAACAATCCAAAGCCATAAGTCAGGTCTTTTGAATACACATTGAACATAGCTTTTTGTTCCACTTTAATCATTAGTTTTTCAGCCGGAAGCTGAAATTCATGATTGGCAACAGTAATGTCAAAAACCACATCTGCTTTAATATCAGCGCGATTAATATCCATAGAAGACCATGGAATGGTGTTGTAAGTAATAATGTGTAGCGAAACTCCAGCTACAATTAGTACCGAAACAAATGCATAAAAAAGCTTGTTTGGCGCTTTGTAAGTATCACCTTGTTTGGTAATTTTATACGCAAACCAAGCCATTAACGAAATGATGGAAATTGTGTAACAAGTGTACGCAATTGTTTGTCCCCAAAGGACAACTTGTGAATCGACCATAAGAATTGGATTTTTAGTTAATATATTATTTTAGTGAAAGATTTGTCAAATTATTTTCGTTTTTTATATCATTTAATGTTGTAGTTTTCAGTAATGATAAGGTTGAATTTCGCACTTCACCCCACCTTTCGTGCATGGAGCATTTTTGAGTTAACGGACATTCACTGAAGCCAAAAAAACACATATTTTCAAATTTTGTGTCATCTGTTGCTTCAATAATATCCATAAGTGAAATCTCGTTGAGCGACTTAGCTATCTGATAACCACCTGTTTTGCCTTGTACGCTTACAAGTAAACCTTGCTTTAATAAAAAATTTAACTGTTTTCGTAAATATCTGTATGGTATTTGAAGTTTGTCGAATAAGTCATTCGCTGTATAAAGCAATTTTTCATCCATAGCCATAAAACTTAAAATTCGAAGCGCATATTCCGTGGTATTACTTAATTTCATTTTTTGAGAGTTTTATTTTTTTAGAATCAGAATCTATATTTATATAATTTGTTTTGTTTTAATGATACCTTTAGGTGTCATTACTGTGCAAATATACATATATTTTAATACAAACCAACATTTTAGGAAAATAATTTACATGAAAACACTTTTATACCCCAAGTAAAATCTTGTATTCCATTATATATCAATGTTATATGCATCTATAAATCTATTTGCGTTAATAAAAAAACAGTTACATTATTTTTTTTATTTTGTATAAATATTAAATCTGTTTTATTATTTGTAATATAAATGCAAAAAGCCCCGAAGTTCATTTTCTGACTTCGGGGCTTTTAAAATTTGAAAGTTTTAGTGATTATTTTCTATCTGCCAAAGCTTTTTTTACTAAATCAGGTAATTCAACCGGTCTACGAGCAACCGGTACGCCAATTGCTTCGAATGCTGCAATTTTTTCGGCAGCAGTACCGCTACCACTCGAAATAATGGCTCCTGCATGTCCCATACGTTTTCCTACCGGAGCTGTTTGTCCTGCTATAAAAGCTACAACAGGTTTTGTTATATGCTCTTTAATATATTGTGCTGCACGTTCTTCAGCATCTCCACCAATTTCTCCAATAAGTACTATGACTTCAGTTTGAGGATCATCTTCAAACATTTGCAACAATTCCTGATAATACAAACCTGCAACCGGGTCACCACCAATACCTACACAGGTACTTTGACCTAAACCGCTGTTAGTTAAAAGACTAACCATTAAATAAGTCAAAGTTCCACTGCGGCTCATCAAACCTACATTTCCTTTTTTAAATATATCAACAGGCAAAATTCCTATCATCGATTCGCCAGGAGTAATTAAACCCGGACAGTTTGCACCAATGAGTTTTGTGCCTTTTTTCTTTAAATAATTGGTGGCTTTAACCATATCCAGTGTTGGTACACCTTCCGAAATACAGATTACCAAATCTATTCCGGCTTCTGAAGCTTCCAAAATGGCATCTCCTGCCAATGGTGCCGGAACAAAAATTATTGAAGTATCAGCTCCTGTTGCTTTTACAGCATCTTCTACGGTATTGTAAACAGGAATTCCATCCATTAACTGTCCACCTTTACCCGGTGAAACACCCGCAACAACATTTGTTCCGTATGCTTTCATTTTGGAGGTATGAAAACTTCCGTCTCTTCCGGTTATTCCCTGAACCAGAACTTTGGTATTTTTATTTATTAATATGCTCATGGTATTTTTTTTGTTATTTCACGTTTCATGTTTCGAGTTTCGCGTTTCATGTTTCGCGTTCTACGTTAAAAACTTTAATATTAATTATTTGCTAATCTGATTGCTTCCTGTGCTGCTTCGCTCAAAGAATTTACGGTTGGCAGGTTATGTTCACTTATAATACGTAAACCTTCTTCAGCATTTGTGCCGGATAAACGAATGACAATTGGAATGTCTACTTTCATTTGATCAAGCGCAATTATAAGTCCTTTGGCAACATCATCGCAACGAGTAATTCCACCGAAAATATTAATCATAATTACCTTCACATTTTTGTCAGATAATAACAAATTCATAGCTGTAATCACCTTTTGAGGATTTGAACTTCCACCAATATCAAGGAAATTAGCCGGATTTCCACCAAAATATTTAATAACATCCATTGAAGCCATGGCAAGTCCGGCACCATTCACCATACAACCAATTGTACCATCCAAGCGTATATAAGTTAAGCCACTTTCTTTGGCCGCAATTTCTTTCTTTTCATCTTCGGTAGGTTCATCTAAAGCTGCAATTTTAGGTTGACGAAACAATGCATTGTCATCAAAATTCATTTTGCCATCGAGCGCTAAAAGTTTGCCATCGTCGGTAACAACTAATGGATTGATTTCAACCAATGAAGCATCGGTATCAAGGAAAATTTGATAAAGTTTTTGGAATAAATCAACAGCTTGTTTTACTAATGCAAAGTCAGTGAACAGTTTAAATGCAATTTTGCGTGCCAAAAAAGCTGTCATTCCTAAATCTGGATCAATAACAAATTTATGTATTGCATCCGGATTGTCTTTAGCTACTTCTTCAATTTCTACACCACCTTCGGAGCTGGCCATAAAAATGACCGATTTTGAATTGCGGTCGATAGTTAATCCAACATAAAACTCCGAATTGAATTTTACGCCTTGCGCCACCAATACTTTTTCTACTTTGTAGCCCTTTATGTCCATGCCCAAAATGCTATGTGCAGCATTTTTTGCCTCTTCCATGGTACGTGCCAATTTTACACCACCTGCTTTTCCTCTGCCTCCTGCATGTACTTGTGCTTTTACTACTACGGGTAAACCTAATTCCTCAGTTGCTTTTACAACTTCCTCAGTTGAATAACAAACTGTTTCGTTTGTCACCAAAATTGAATAACGCGAAAAAATTTCTTTCGATTGATATTCGTGAATTTTCATTTGTTTATTTGATTTTCTTTGTATCGTTTTTAAAGGAACTTATTGATTTTCAACAGTACTTTAAATGATATTGTATTATAAATTTGTTTTATTTAAAAATAACGTTTTATTCTTATTTTGTAAAGACTACAAAGTTAATCTTTATATCGAATTTATTATTACAAAAATGTATTTTTATTGAAAAAAATTTCTATTCTAATATTTTATCAAATAGAATAGTTTCAGCAATTTTATGTTTGTTGAATTGAGCTTCAACAGTGCAACATTCTGTATATGCATCGTGTTCGAAAAATAGAATTTGATTTTTCTCGGCAGCTTCGTCCAACAATTTCTTTTTGTCTTCCATAGCGGCAAGAGGGAAAATATCATAAGACGATAACCAGGCTATAGGTATATTGGCTGCCAATGGTATTACATCTCCTACATAAAGCAGAGTTTTGTTGCCCAAATTAATATAGCTAACAAGTTGACCTACTGTATGTCCATTGAAAATTCGCACTTCAATTTCAGGGCAAACAAATTGGTTTTGCGCAACTAATTCCAGTTTTCCGGCTTCGAAAATAGGCATCATATTTTCTTTAAAATAGGAATCGCCTTCACGCACATTAGGATTTAAAAAGTTATTCCATTGCGTTTCACTTACCCAATGTGTGGCTTGAGGAAAAACCATTTCTACCACACTGCCATCGTGATTGAATTTGGTAGCTCCACCGCAATGATCGAAATGCAAATGAGTGAAAATAACATCTGTAATATCATTGCAGGTATAGCCAATTTTTGCCAATACTACATCAAAATTGATAACTCCCTCAAAACCATAATATTTCAGATATTGTAACTGCTTATCACCAGTGCCGGTGTCAATCAAAATACGCTTTTCACCAGTGTCAATTAACAAACAACGCATGTGAACCAAGCAATAATTATCCGCATCGCAAGGATAACGTTTTTGCCAAACTTTTTTGGGAACAACTCCGAATGCAGCTCCACCATCAACATGAAATGTGCCGGCTTCAATTTTAAATAATTTCATTTATTACTTTTTTGCTCTAAAACGTTTTTTATTAATTTATGTTCAAGGAAAATCGAAAATATTTTTGATTTTTATTTGCTTTATTTTCTAAATGCTAAGTATTATATATTCATATTTATATGGTTGTTGGATATGCTTGTTAATCAGCTAATTAACAAATAACCAATTAACAAATCAACCAATTAAACAATCACCTAATTAACCAATCACCTAATTAACCAATTCACCAATCATCTAATAACAATTCTATCACCTCCTGTATGACTTACAAATTCAGGAGCATATTGGCATTGAACGGATGCAATACCACTTGTAAATTCACCGCTGTTGTTTGCCCACAATTCATATTCAAACACATAAGTTCCTTTAGGTAAAAATGAAAAGAAAAACTGTGTTGAGGCGTCTTTGGTGGTTTGATAATAGCAAAGTTTTTCTTTCCAATACGATCCTGAACGTTGATTTACAGGTTCAAAGCAGGATGCTCTCAGGTCTTTGAGTGCTACAAATTCCATATTTCTATCGGTCGAAATGACTAAACGAGTAATTATTTTATCGCCTTTTGTAAGTTTGGTTTGTTCAATAGGTAGCATGGTTTTTCCGGTAGCGGTAATTTTTTCAACAAACAGTTTTTTGCTGATTTTCAAAGGTCCACCATTTCCGACAATTTTATCCAAATCCTGATAATATTGCCAATACATGGCTCCCCAGCCTATTCCGCTCGATTTAGAAGCACTTAAACTTGAATTATTTATAACAATATTGCCCATTTCCGGTTTTACTTCTATAGCCGGTATACTAACTTTAAAATAGGCAGTGCCAGCTTCAATTTCTTTAGGTTGCAGTGTTTTGCTTCCAACTTCAATTTTCACAGTACTTTCATTGTTGAGCCAATTGCTACCTTGTAAAAGTAAGGCATAAATTGCATTTACAGTTGCCATAGGCGAATCCCAGCGTTGTGTTTGTTTTTGTTTCAAAAGCCAAATTTTCATTTCATCTACATCGGCTGTGTTTTTCCACACTTCGGAATATGCTTCTATTATGGCTGCCTGAACTGCAATTGGACGCTCGTTCCAGAAATATCCGGCACTGTTTTTAGCCCAATACATACCAAATTCATCAGTCTTTAAGGCATTCTCTTTTAATGATTTAAGTATGTCATTGGCAACTTGAATTTTTCCATTTCTATGGGCTACAACAGCTATCATTGCTTTTCCATATAGTGTGAAACCAGTCCAGTATTTTTCGGATTGGGCAGTGTAAAATTTTACTGCTTCCTGAGCTGAAACATGAATTGGAATTTCAGGATACTCTGAACGTAAATGTAAATAAAACATTTGTATATTGCCTATACAGAATTGTTTTTGGTAATCTTTATTGTATTTTTTAAGTTCAAAAAAATCTTTTAGGATTTCTAAATCTAAGTAATTCAATGCTTTATAAATAACAGTTTGAAGTTGGTCATTGGTGTTTTCTTTTGTTATTCTATTCAATCGAGCCAAGTTCAACATAATTTCCTGCGTAATATATCTGCTTTCGGGCATACCTTCGTACCAGGCAAAACCACCATTTGGAGTTTGGAGTTTCATCAGTTTATCAAAATATTGCTGATTTTGATTTTTCTGCATATTTAAATCAAACAAAAGCGCGATTTGACGTTTTTGTTCTGTTTCATCTTTGGCAGCCATTACCCAAGGTGTTTCTTCCAATAGCATATTTTTCAGTTCCGAATTTTTCTGCAAATTCGACAGCAAAGCATCTCTACTTCCACCGGCTTTTTTCCATTTATCAAAAGTGGCGGCAATTTTAGGGTTAGAATTAGCAATATATCCGGCCAAAGCATTTGCATAATAGGCTGTAAAATAGTCCATTGCATTTTCATTTTCAGGAGCCGAAAGAGTAGGTAATGCTTGTACAGCATACCAAGCCGGATTTGCCGAAAACTCTACTGCCAAATTTTGTGTTTCTACTTTCGATCCATTTTTTATTAAACTTTCAAATTTAAACTTGCGCGTTTCATTGTTGCGAATTATAAGCGGTAAACTCTCTGTTACCAGCACTTTATCGGGCAGTACAGCTAAATACTTTTGTTCGCCATCGCTGAAATTACCGGCACTAGCTATCACTTTACAAATAACAATTTCATAAGGAGCAAATTCAGTAATTTCCCATTCTACAGCTTTGGTCTGATTGGCTGTCAGCGTTATTGATTTGGTATTTAAGTCTTTAATTTTTATAGTTTTTTCTGTAGCCGGATTTATTAGCTCGAATTGAACAGAAGCGTTTTGTGTTTTATCGGTCAGATTTATCACATTTGCACTCAAAATCAATTTGTCAGAACGACGTACAAAACGTGGTAAATTCATTTGCACCATCAAATCTTTTTGAGTTACAACCTGATTTTCAGCTTGACCAAAATATAAATCTGCTGTATGAGCTAACATTTTTACATTCCACCTGGTTAAACTCTCGGGAGCGGTGAAGGTAAATTTTACATTTCCCTGTTCATCAGTTCGGAGTTGTG
>CAMBSB010000042.1 GCA_945870155.1 Paludibacter jiangxiensis
AGTATGTGATAAAATTATAAAAAATCACGTAATTTATTAGTTTTTAATTGTTTAAATGTGGGGTTTTCTTGGTAAACCAAGCGGCAAAGCCGAGCGGCCCCATACCCCACATACTTTTTTGTCTTGAAACAAAAAAGTATGCAAAAAAACACCTCACCCGTCCTGCGGACACCCTCTCCAACTGGAGAGGGAAAAAGGTATAAAGTGTTTGACTTCGTCCACTTTGCTCGAAAAACTTACGCTCGGTAGGCTCAAATCGTCCAAACTCATTCCGACGGAATACGTCGGAACTCAAACAAGGACGATTTTTAACCGCCTACCTCACTTGTTTTTCGGCCTGCCTGCGGTAGGCAGGCTCACCGGACGAGGTCGGTCCGTTTCTGAAAGTTACTTGTTAAATTACACATTTGAAATTTATCATGTTAGTGAAATCCACAAATTTTTGTTATGCAATAAAAAGATTTATTCCTAGAAAAATCAACCAAAGAACCATTTGTGTAGTTCACCATAGTGTTTTTTGTACATTTTAAAACTATTCTCCAAAATAATGAGAGCTGTTTCTTTGTCAAAAAACTTCTCAACCACCACAGTTTTGTTTTCAAGTTTTGTATAATCTTCAAAGAAACTCATAATTTCGGTTGTCATATGTGGAGGTAATTCCGAAATATCCTCATAATGGTTAACACTTGGGTCCCCGGCTGCAACTGCAATAATTTTATCATCTGCTTCGCCATTGTCCAACATACGCATTACACCAATTACCTTCGCTTCGACTATACACATAGGAACTACCTCAATTTGTGATAGAATCAGAATGTCCAGGGGGTCATGGTCATCGCAATAACTTTGAGGTATAAACCCATAGTTATGAGGATAATACATTGAAGAATATAGCACTCTGTCAAGTCGGAGCAAACCACTTTCTTTGTCTAATTCGTATTTTGCACGATCACCTTTTGGTATTTCTATAATACCTTTTACCACGTCTGCATTTTCGGTTTGTGGTACAACTTGATGCCAAGGATTAAAATTATTTCTCATTTTATATTTGTTTAATTATTAGCAATTTATTGTTTATTTGTGCTGAATTTATTTGCACCTAATATCATTCTCTCAATCTCAATAAAAACGTTTAACTCTTCAGTTTCGTTAAAATGTTTTCTGTCAGGATAAATTACAACTTCTGAGTTTATCTTTTCTTCCCATAAACGTTTATTTTTTAAATAATTAGTTGTAAAAGGGTCGTTGTTTGATAATATAAGTTTATTAAAATTTAATCTTTTTGAAATCAGGTTAAAATCAATGTCATTAAAATCGAGCCAGGGTTTCAGCGTTTTCCATGGATTGTCAACTTCAAACCAACCTGCTACAAAAAGGCAACCTCCAATTTTTAAATCGCAATTTTCTTCAAACTTTTTTGTTAAAAATCGAATTGTAGCTTGACAACCAACACTATGTCCTATAAAATAACATTGATTGTTAAGTTCTTTTACTTGATTGGATAAATACTCAAATGATTTTTCTATATTGGGTTCATTCCAATTCGGCATTTCAAGCCTTTCAATCGTGATATTATATTTATTTTTAATTAGCTCAAAAATACTATCATACCAATCTGAATGAATATTCCCGGCCCATCTTGGAACCAGGTATATTTTTGGCTTTTCATAAATCATTTGTCAGCAAAAAATATATTATAAAATTTGTGAAGCATGGGTTTTAGTATTCACTTCTTTTGGCAAGATAATGCGTTCAATCACACCATTTTCGTTTATTATAAAAGTAGTTCGAAACGTGCCCATATACTGTCGTCCGTACATCGATTTCTCTCCCCAGGTGCCAAATTGTTCGGAAAGAGTTTTATCAACATCAGCAATTAACTGAAATGGTAAGTTTTGTTTTGAAATAAATTTTTGATGTGAACTTTCACTATTGGTACTGACGCCAATAACTTCATATCCAGCTTTTTGTAATTCTTCGTAATTGTCGCGTAAGCTACAAGCTTGAGCTGTACAACCCGGAGTGCTGTCTTTTGGATAAAAATAAAGTACAATTTTTTTACCCGCAAATTCCGACAGTTTTACTTCTTTTCCATTTTGATTTAAGCCCAATATTTCAGGTGCTTTATCACCAACTTTTAATGCCATAATTTTCTTTTTTTTATTAATGCGTTAAAAATAATTTCCAATAAAATTGAATTGATATTAAATTTGTAGTGCTTAAAAATGCAAAGTTACCGAAAATAATATGAAATTCATCTTAAATAAACAATAAAATTAAATTAATGTTTTCACCTATTCATTCTATTTTGTAGTTTTCAATATAAAACTTTACGAATTAGCATATTCTCTGTATCTTTGCAAGCTGTTTCATTTAATTTCACTTAATCATGTTAGAGTTTCTTAATAAAAGGCGTACCATCAGAAAATATTCTGAAAAAACGATTAGTAACGAATTGCTATCAAAGTTGTTACATGCCGCTGCACAAGCTTCAAATACAGGTAATATGCAAGCTTATAGTGTGGTCGTAAGTACTGATATTGAAATTAAAAAGCAATTGGCACCTACCCATTTTAATCAGGCTATGGTAACTACAGCGCCACTTGTTTTGACTTTTTGTGCCGATTTTAACAGAATTACAAAATGGTGTGAACAAAGAAATGCAATTCCGGGCTTCAATAATTTTCAATCGTTTATGGCTGCGGCGATAGATGCGGTGATTTTTGCTCAAACATTTGCGGTTGCTGCCGAAAGTGCCGGATTAGGGATATGTTATTTAGGAACAACAACTTATAATGCCGGTGAAATAATTGAGATTTTAAATTTGCCCAAACTGGTTGTTCCTATCACTACATTAACTATTGGATATCCGGTAGAAATGCCAATACTGACTGATAGATTACCACTTGAATCGGTGGTGCATTTCGAAACTTATGCCGATTATACCAAGGATAGCATAGACGAGCTTTATGCCGAAAAAGAACAGCATGAAATTTATAAGAAATTTGCAGCAGAAAGCAACAAAGAGTTTCTGGCACAGGTATTTACCGATGTAAGATATACACAGAAAAATAATGAGTTTTTTAGCGTCAAATTTCTAAATGTGCTTAAACAACAAGGTTTTATGAATTAATTCATCAATCTCAATCTTGAATTTTGATTCATCAAGGTTTATAATTCGATTTTTCAAGTATTTTTGAATAGTCATTATCCTTTATAAGTTCGTGAATATTAAGGTTTTTGTTGTTTTGCATATAGCTGTCTATTATTTGCCAACCTATCCAGGTTCCTAAACGTCCGGGCGATTCCTGCGATATTGGATTGGTAAATGGAGCATCGTTCATATATTTGCGTATAAGCATTAAATCGGTCGAAAACAGGTGTTTTTGATCAACAATAGCATTCCAGATTTCCTTTTCAAATTTCCGACTCCATTCCCATTGCATTTTAGTATAGCCCATAAGCGTATTCGGCATTTCGTCGGGCATAATTACTGATAACATATACATAATTTTTCCTCGATATAGCATGTTGTCAATCAGTCTGTTTTGTGTTAAATCCGCAGTGAAATTACTAAACAAAATACTTGAAATAATATCGGGTGGAATACTGGAATACTGCATATTTGCTATCAAATAATCGTATGTGAATTCTTTGTATTTTTCATAATCACTACCCAAATAAAGATCTGTACCAATGCCAATTATGTTATTTTCAATTATGATTGATCTGTTAAATCCGGAAACAAAGAAGTAGATTTTGGGAAGTTTGATATTGGGATAAAAATAATTTATTCTACAATATGATTCAGAAATAGTTTTTTCAATACTACTAATATCTTTAAAAGTTTCCAGCGATTTTTTATTTACCGAATTAAAAGTTTTATCGGTCAAAAACTTATAAATAAATTCTTTTGTTTTCAAACTGTCATTTGGGTCTACTCCCATTATATCAGCAATATAGATATTTGTAAAAGCAGGATATTTTTTAATGAGTTTTGAAATTTCAATATCGAGTCTAGCGGTATCTAAATTGAGAAAATCGATATCAAAGCGATTGATTTTGATTTGTTTAGCATTAGTTGTATCTACACTGAATCTGCTATTTTTATTACAAGCAAATAAGCCAATAAACAGTATTGTTAGCAGTGTGTAATTTATAAGTTTTTTCATCTTTATAATAATTACCCCTAGCCCCTAAAGGGAGATAGAGATTGTTTTTTAATATCTATAATCATCTTCCGGTGTATCAAATCGCTATAGCTATCAATATATTTTAGTCATGTGTGTTTCATGTTTTTTGACAATGAAGAAGAAAAGCGCAAATTCCAAAGTTAGCCCTTGTGCATTGCGCTTTTTAGTTAATACCACCATTCCAATAGTAAAGAATATTGATTTCGAATTGAACTTCTAACCAAAATAACATCTAATATCTCAAAAATTGCGATTTAATTATTTAGTTAAAATTAAATAACGATCTGGAACTGCCCCCTTGGGGGGTCGGGGGGCTGAGTACTTACATTATTTTTTATTTTTTATCGCTTTTTGTTGTTCGCGTTGCATTTTTTCCAACCTTTCCATAAAACCACTTTTTTTAGCCGGTTTCTTTGCATTAACACTTCGTTTTGCATGTAACTGAGCTAATAGTTTCTTTTCGTCAACTGTAGCACGTATAGCATAAGTTTGAACAATAGATATTAATGTTGACAAGAAATAATAATAACTTAAACCTGAAGCATAGCTATTAAACATAAACATAAACATTACAGGCATTAAATACATCATCCACTTCATCATTGCTCCACCCATTTGGTCGTTGGTAGGGGTGTTGGCCATGTTTAATTTTGTATAAACTATACTGGTTACTGTCATTAAAAGTGTAAATAAGCTTATGTGGCTGCCAAATCCAAATGGAATTACGAATGGCAACTGCATGATTGAATCGTATGCTGAAAGGTCAGTAGCCCACAAAAAGCTTTCCTGACGAAGCTCGATGGCGGCCGGGAAAAAGCTGAACATGGCAAACAATATCGGCATTTGAAGTAGTGTAGGCAAACATCCACTCATAGGGCTTACACCAACTTTGCCATACAGTTCCATGGTGGCTTTTTGTCTTTCGGCAGGTTTATCAGCCGGTATTCTGGCATTTATCTCGTCAATTTCAGGTTTTAACACCTTCATTTTTGCACTTGAAATATATGACTTGTAAGTAAGTGGAAATAGCAACAGTTTAATAGCCAGTGTCATTAACAGTATTATTATCCCAAAATTGGATATAAAATTACTGAAAAAATTAAACATTGGAATAATCATAAATCGATTTACCCAACCAAATATGCCCCAGCCAAGTGGAACTAAACTTCTGAGCTGTAATTTATTATCCCCTTCCAGTTCTTTGTCGTATGCCGATAGTATTTTATATTGGTTTGGTCCAAAAAACAAATTGAAACCCGTTGGGATTTTTCCTGTAGGGTCAAATTCGACAGCTAAATCAGCATTGTATGTTTTTAAATAACCACTTTGCTCATCTTCCATTTTGCTTTTCAGCTTGGTAGAAGTGAACGATTCTTTGGCAATTATTATACTACTAAAAAATTGATCTTTGAAAGCAATCCATTTTACTTTATTAGGTACATCTTTTTCATCGTCTTTCGATTCGCTTAAAGTTTCAACATCATTGGCCACAAACTTATAATGAATATTTGAATAACGGTCTTCAAATACTCTACCTAATTCTTGCTGGCGAATTTTTGTTGTCCACTGCATTTCAAGGAAATTTGTACCGGCAGGCATAACAGTATTCATTGCATTGGCTTTAACATCAAAACTTAGCATATAATTGTTTTTAGGCAAAGTATATATAAAGTCGAGATATGCTTCACCTACAGTTTTAAGTCTCAAAGTTAGGCTTTGGTTGCCCGCTTTGTCCGTTGTTATGTCGCTTAATTGGTCAAAATATAGATCAGAAGTATTAATTACGCGGTTTGTATTTGTAACCAAAGTGAAACTCATATTGCTTTCTTTGCCATCAAATAAAATTAATGGTAATGAATCGTGAGTTTGATAGTTTTTAAGTTGAGCAGCATAAATTCTACCACCTTTGTTGCTTAAAGTTAGCTTAACCAATTCATTTTCAAGAGTAATAAATTTTTCTTCTCCTTTGTTTGATGCGCTGAAATCACCAAAAGCATCATTGTTTACTGAGTCGGTTACAATTGTTGAATCAATTTTTGCAACAATGGCCGTTTTTTCAATTAAAGCAGCTTTGTCCAGTTTCGCCTGCTCAACTATCGCAATTGAGTCATTCTGTCTTTTTTGTTGAGCTAATTCAGCTTCATTTGGTTTGTTTAATACTGAAAATCCTACAAGTATAAGTGCTATGAGCACAAAACCATAAATCGTGTTCTTATCCATTAGTCATTATTTTTTCTTATTCCTTTTATTTCAAGGAATCAGGAATATTTTATTTGTTAATTGTATTTTTATTGAGTCAGTTTATTTTTTATTACCCGGCATCTAACTTGGTATGATTTATCATTTCAAAGGAAAAAATATTATTTAAGAATTATAAAAATTGGCCATATTGCGAATTTTAAAATCAAATTACAAAACAACCAAGTGTTTTTTTACAAGAATATATATTAACACTCCTCAAACTCCTCCTTATTATTCCCCCTTCAGGGGGCTAGGGGGCTTGTAATTTTTATTTTTCAATTGCAGCTTTCATAAAGCTTATAAAAAGTGGATGTGGATTTACAACTGTGCTGCTATATTCAGGGTGAAACTGCACACCTATATACCACTTATGCGATTTTAATTCTATAATTTCCACCAAATCAGACTGTTCGTTCATGCCACTACAGCTCATTCCGGCATCTTCAAATTCTTGCTTGTAAGCATTGTTAAACTCATAACGGTGGCGATGTCTTTCGCAGATATTTTCTTTTTTGTAAATTTCAAAAACCTTACTTCCTTTTTTTAGCTTACATTTATAAGCGCCAAGTCGCATACTTCCTCCTAAATCAAGTACATTTTTTTGTTCTTCCATAATATCAACAATATTATGTGTAGTTGAAGAATCAATTTCAGTACTATTTGCATCTGCATATCCCAATACATTACGGGCAAATTCAATACTCATGGTTTGCATTCCCATACAAATTCCCAAACAAGGTAATTTGTTTTCGCGGGCATATTTTAATGCAGTAAATTTGCCTTCCATGCCCCTTTGTCCAAAACCGGGAGCAACGATTATACCGTCAACTTTACCCAGTTTACGTTCAACATTTTCTTCATTAATCTTGTCCGAAAGGATTAAATCGAGCTTCAACTTTTTGTTGTTGTAAGCACTTGCATGTATCAACGATTCAATAATTGATTTATAAGCATCGGGTAATTGAACATATTTCCCAACGATTGCTATTTTAACTTCTTCTTTGGCATTTTCGAGTTTTTCAACAAAAGCTATCCATTTTTCCATATCGGCTTCAGGAGTTTTTGTTAAATCGTATCCCATTTTTGTCAAAACTACTTCATCCAGTTTTTCCAATTGCATATTCAATGGAACTCTGTAAATAGTTGGTACGTCAATGGATTGCATCACTGCATTTTGTTCTACATTGCAAAAAAGAGCTACTTTTTTCCGCATTTCTGCAGGAATATTGTGCTCAGTGCGAAGAACCAAAATGTCAGCTTGTACACCTTGTTCTTGCAATGCTTTAACAGAATGTTGTGTGGGTTTTGTTTTCAATTCTTTGGCTGCTGCCAAATATGGAACGTAAGTAAGATGGACAATTAAACAATGTTTTCCAAGTTCCCAACGTAATTGACGTACACTTTCGATATAGGGCAATGATTCAATATCGCCCACAGTACCGCCAATTTCTGTTATTACAAAATCAAAATCACCTTTGCTGCCTAGTAATTTAATATTGCGTTTAATCTCGTCTGTAATATGTGGGATAATCTGAACAGTTTTACCTAAAAAATCGCCTCTTCTTTCTCGGTTTATTACATTCTGATAAATTCTTCCTGTAGTTACATTATTAGCTTTACGTGTTTCTACACCTAAAAATCGTTCATAATGTCCCAGGTCTAAGTCGGCTTCATGTCCATCAACCGTAACATAACATTCACCATGTTCGTATGGGTTTAATGTTCCGGGATCTACATTGATATAAGGGTCGAGTTTTTGGTTGGTTACTTTAAAGCCTCTGGCTTGTAGTAATTTACCCAGAGATGCAGCGATAATTCCTTTGCCCAAAGATGAAGTAACTCCACCTGTTACGAAAATGTATTTTGTATCTTTCACTTTAAATTTTAACCTTAAAATTACGTTCTATTTTTTTGAATTTTAAGTCTGCAAATTTCGGAAAAAAAACTGAATAACGAAAATGTAAGTAGCAAATAATATTTTTTATTAATATATAAGCAATTACACATGTTAAAAATCTTATTTTGTATATAAAATATTGAAAGGTTTCAATATAATAAAGTGTTGTTTGATAAATATTTAAATTATTTTTTATAATAAGGTTTTAATTATTTCTAAAGTGATGATAATTCAAATCAAATTTTTGAAAAACACAAGTAAGAAATAAAATTATTATATTTAAAATTACATATAAGTTACAAACAAAGGCGTATCCGAATTATTTACCATTTTATAAGCCAAACCGGGATTAAATAAACGTGAAAAGAATTTACGTCGCCTGCTATTGAATGCAAGTAAATCAATATTGTTTGTTTTGAGGAAATTGTCAATTAGTTCAGGATTGTTATTCGAGCTTATAATGGCATAATTTGTTTTTAAGCTGGGATAATGATTTTCGAAATAAGTTTTTATACCTGCCAGCATTATTTCATCCCATACCTGATTTTTCTCAGCTGCATGTATGAAATACATTTCCAACTTATTGTTTTTGAAAAGTTCAATACATTTATCAATGGCTATCAAGTCTTTTTGATCAAAATTTGTTAGAAAAGCAACTTTTCTAATCTGATCGGGAGTGTTTTTTTTATCTTTTAGTGGAACGGCAAAAACAGGTGAAAGTGAAGACTCGATCACTTCGGCTGTTACACTTCCAATGTATTCGGTAGTAGATTTTTTTCCATGCGTACCCATTACAACCAGATAAGGTTTGTGCTTTTTACAATATTCAAGTATCTGATCTTCAGGCACTCCTTCGATTAATTCAAATTCAAATTTAATTTTTGGTAATTCGCCTTTTTCAATACGGTTGTTTAGTAAATTTTTCATGTTTTCAATATCAGCCTTTGCGCTGCTGAGTATTCTTCTTAACAATTCGCTATCACTTAAATTATAGGTGCTAATGTCATTATTCACCGAAATAGTGAAAGCGGGGCTAAAATAAACATAAATAAATACGATTTCGGCATTTAAATTTTTAGCAAAATGAAAGCCATAATCAATCGAATTTTCAACTTGGTCGGCAAAGTCGATAGGAATAAGCACCCTTTTCGTTTCTACCTTCTCAGTTTTTACTTCCCATGCATTTTCTATTTCTTCTACAATTTTCAAGGCTCGGGGCAAATCCGACTCTTTGATTCGAATACGAACACCAACTGCCATTTCGGGATTTTCAATATTCAAATTATGAATCAATGTTTCGATACCATTATCTTCTAAAATGACTTTTATCATTTGAGCTCGTTGATAAGTACGGATAGCTAAAGTTACTAATTTGTCGTCCATAATGTATTGATTTAATTCATTAAACAGTAATTGAGAGTAGAAATCACGCTGTAAAAATAATATTTAAATCTGAATAAGAGCCAAATCAAAATAAAATACTTAATTTTGCACAAAAGATAATTTTTACAACAATAAATTCTGATTAAGATTAAGCAATTTTGCTCTCAGATCTCAGACTTTTTAATTCTTATAATGACAAGCATACATTTCTTTCCTGTAACACTTTCTGCTTTAATATCACTTGTTTTAAGTGTTTTACTGCTAGGTGTATCTGCCATCATTTCAGCTTCGGAGGTAGCTTTTTTCTCACTTACTCCTCAAATACTTAGTGAAATTGATGAAAGTGATAGAAAAGCAGATAAAAAAATTATTCGTCTATTAGAAAAACCACAACGATTACTGGCTACTATCCTGATTGGCAATACCTTTGTTAATGTTACTATCATTTTTTTATTGACTTATTTTACAACCTCAATTGTTAATTTCGATAATGCGCCAATTTTTGGTTTCGTTTTTCAAACTATAATAATCACCTTTTTGCTTTTGCTATTTGGCGAAATTATGCCAAAAATTTATGCAACACAATCAACCAAAAAAGTTGCTTTAAATACTGCTCCATTTATAATATTTATCGAAAAAGTATTTGGTTTGGTTGTAAGTGTTATGGTTAATTCCACTTCTGTTGTTAATGCCCGCTTGGCCCGACATACCAAAAATAATATTTCGATGGATGAACTCTCACATGCATTGGAATTAACAACGAACAATAAAGACGAAGATACCGATATTTTGGAAGGTATAATTAAATTTGGAAATATACAGGTAGTTGATATTATGACTTCACGTGTCGATATGATAGATGTTGACATTAAAATAAATTACAGTGCATTAATGAGTATTATTATCAAATCGGGTTACTCGCGAATTCCAATATATTCAGGCACGCGCGATAATATTAAAGGAATACTCTACAGCAAAGATTTGCTTCCACATTTGGATAAGCCTGATAATTTCCGTTGGCAATCCCTGGTTCGCCCTGCTTATTATGTGCCCGAAACAAAAAAAATCGATGACTTACTCAATGAGTTTCAAACCAATAAAGTACATCTGGCCATAGTAGTTGATGAATATGGTGGAACTTCAGGTTTAGTATCACTCGAAGATATTTTGGAAGAGATTGTTGGCGATATAAGTGATGAGTATGATGTTGACGAACAACTATTTACGAAGTTAGATAATCACACATTTATTTTTGAGGCCAAAATTCAACTGAACGATTTCTTTAAAATTGATGAAATTGATTCGTCAGATTTTATAAAAATAACCAACGAGGTTGAAACATTAGCCGGTTTAGTGCTCGAAATTAAAGGTGATATACCAAGTAAAAACGAAAGAATAGGTTACGATAAATATGTTTTTGAGATTCTGGCAGTTGATAACCGTAGAATCAAAAAAATTAAATTGTATATAAAAGATGATTTTGAAAAAGAGAACCGTTTAATTTAACCGTACTTTATTTCGTGAAAATTCTTTTTTAAAAAGACTTGATTAATCGAAAAAAATATTCTATCTTTGCAGCTCAAAATTAAAAGTGAATATTGTGTTTAAAACAAGCATTACTTTTGGTTATTAATTATTCATTATTAAACATTTATCATGTATTTAACAGCTGAAAAAAAGCAAGAAATCTTTGGTAAATACGGAAAGTCTAACACTGATACTGGCTCGTCTGAAGGTCAAATAGCATTGTTTTCGTACCGTATCAACCATTTGACTCAACATTTGAAGTCAAACAAAAAAGATTATAGTACAGAACGCGCTCTGGTAATTTTGGTAGGAAAACGTCGTCGTCTGCTCAATTATTTGAAAGACACCGAAATTTCACGTTACCGTGCAATTATCAAAGAGTTAGGAATTAGAAAGTAATTCTGGCTTTCACAACTTTTTAGAAAAGGCGTTTCAAAAGCTATTTTGAAATGCCTTTTTTAATTTCCTACCTCTCAATGGTAGGGTTTTAGATATTAACATAATATACAATTAAAACAATTCTCCCTGAGGGGTTTGGATTTAATAATATGCAAAAACCATCTATTCCAAAAGGAACACGCGATTTTACACCACCAGAAATGGCTAATCGCAACTATATTTTCAACACCATAAAAGATGTTTTTCGTTTGTATGGTTTTCAACAGATAGAAACGCCTGCGATGGAAAATTTATCAACACTGATGGGGAAATACGGTGAAGAAGGTGATAAATTGTTGTTTAAAATACTCAATTCAGGTGATTTTTTAAATAGTTTAACCGAACAAGAAATATCTGACCGAAACAGTTTAAAACTTACTACCAAAATTTCTGAAAAAGGTTTACGTTACGACCTTACAGTTCCTTTTGCACGCTTTGTTGTGCAAAATCGTGATAAGATTAGTTTCCCATTTAAACGTTATCAAATTCAACCCGTTTGGCGTGCCGATAGACCTCAGAAAGGTCGTTATCGTGAGTTTTATCAATGCGATGTGGATGTGGTTGGGAGTGATTCTTTGCTCAATGAATTGGAATTGATTCAGATTGTTGATGAGGTTTATCGCAGACTTAAAATCAATGTTGTAATTAAAATTAATAATAGAAAAATTTTATCCGGAATTGCCGAAATTATCGGAGAAGCTGATAAAATTGTTGATATTACGGTTGCCATTGATAAAATGGACAAAATTGGCTTGGAGAAAGTAAATGAAGAAATTGCATCTAAAGGAATTTCAGAAAATGCCATTGCAAAATTACAACCAATTTTGAAACTAAATGGATCAAATTCTGAAAAGCTAAATATATTAAAATCAGTGCTTTCTCAATCTGAAGTTGGATTAAAAGGAGTTTCGGAATTGGAAACCATTTTTGGATTTTGTGATATGATGCAAGTTCAGACTAAAATTGAGTTGGATTTAACATTGGCTCGTGGACTTAATTATTATACGGGTGCAATTTTTGAAGTGAAAGCGCTTGATGTAGAAATAGGTAGTATTACCGGTGGTGGTAGATATGATAATTTAACCGGTGTTTTTGGTATGGAAGGAGTTTCGGGCGTAGGTATTTCGTTTGGTGCCGACCGTATTTACGATGTTTTAAATACTTTGAATCTTTATCCCGAAACATCTACCGAAAATACGCAGATTCTTTTTGTAAGTTTTGGCGACAAAGAATTGATATATGCTTTACCTTGGTTAAGTGTTTTGCGCAACAAAGGTATAAATGCAGAAATTTATCCTGAACCTGCAAAAATGAAAAAGCAAATGACTTATGCCGACAATAAGGCCATTCCTTATGTTGCAATTGTAGGCGAAACTGAAATGAATGAGAACAAAGTGATGCTAAAAAACATGAAATCAGGCGAACAAATTTTGGTTTCAGTTGATGAATTATTGCAGATTTTAAACAATTAAAATTTTAAAACTTACAGATATTTAAATACTTATAATCGAAAAAGCAAATTAGAAACATGATTCTAATTTGCTTTTTCATTTAAATATACTATTTGCTATTACTAAATATTCATCGGTACTTCCATTAATAAAACTTCTGTATTATTTATTGCAATCAGCTCTAATTCTGTAATTTCCCAAATTCCAAATCCATCTCTGGCTTTAAGTTCTTGATCGTTTATCAATAAACTTCCTTTTATGACAAATATATAAACCCCGTTTTTTTCAGCATCGTGTAGCTTGTATTTTATGTTGCAGTTGGCTTCAAGTTTAGCAATATTAAACCAGGCATTTTGATTAATCCAGACCTTTTCCGAATCAAGATTAGGCGACAGTATCTCAGTAAGTTCATTTACTTTTAAACTATATTTCTGAATATCATAGCGTGGTGTTACATTTTTTACTTTTGGAATTATCCATATTTGTAAAAATTTGAGCGATTGGTCTTTGAGTTTATTATATTCGCTGTGAAATACTCCTGTACCAGCACTCATTACTTGTATGTCGCCGGGTTTCATAGTCATGGAATTATTCATGCTGTCGGTATGTACAAGTTCACCTTCGAGTGGAATGGATATTATTTCCATATTGTTATGTGGATGATTTCCAAATCCTTTCCCAGGAGCAATAAAATCATCATTTATCACTCTTAAAGCACCAAAATTCGTTCTATTTGGGTCATAATAATCACCAAAACTAAAACTATGTCTGCTATGTAACCAACCCCAATTACTTGTTCCACGGGATTCTGTAGTATGTAAAATGCTTTTTGCCATTTAAATTTCTTGTGTTTTAATCATATAACAAAATACTTCCTATTTGGTTGATTCTTCTTGTTTTTTTAAAATCATTTCTTGTGTTTTCAAATATGCTAAATTCATAATATGACTTATTGTTATTCATAATATTTTTTTCTTTAATTTTGTAATACATAGATATACAGTGTTTTATGTTATAATTCTATGATGTTTTTTAAGTAATTATAATGAAATAAGGGAAAGACAAGAGGTGTAATGCTTACTCTTATGTAACTTGATTTTATTGAATAAAATATTAAGTCATTACAAATATTGTTTTTGAACATCGACTTTTAAATTGCTTCGAATATTCAAACTGCCCCAAGCCCCTAAAGGGGATGTAAAGACGCAGTCGATATAAAAGAAAAAACAAACAAAGCAAACAAAACAATACTAATTCACATCCCCTTTAGGGGCTTGGGGCAGATGTAAGTTATTTTTATTGGGGCTTATTTTTTATATATTGAGGGACTACTAAGGGCAAAGAATTAATTAAAATTAGGTATTTAAACCCTTAGTAGCAAAAATTCAATAAGCAAAACACCCTTATTTATATCGTCTTGAGATTCCATATCTAAACGGTAATGCATAATCATTATGGATTGTAGTGTTTTTTCAAATGAACTTAATGTTTTAAGTTTTTGTTTAAAGAACAAATAATAATTATGAAGAATTTAAGAAGTATAGATCACGTTTTTGTACCACCACCTGCACACATGGTGGGAGATGGTTTCAGGGTACATAATTTTTTTCCTGGAAATAGTCTCATGTCATTGAATAGAATGAGTCCGTTTTTTTTAATGGATTATGGTGCTAAAGTTGAATATACACCTACTGATACTCCACGAGGTGTTGGTGTTCACCCGCACAGAGGTTTTGAAACTGTAACTATTTCGTATCATGGGAAATTTGCGCACCACGACAGTGCAGGTAACAGTGGTGTAATTGGTGAAGGTGATGTGCAATGGATGACTGCAGCATCAGGTATTTTGCATAAAGAATATCATGAGAAGGAATGGAGTAGGAGTGGAGGTCTGATGCAAATGGTGCAATTGTGGGTTAATTTGCCTGCTCAGTTTAAAATGAGTCATCCTAAATATCAGGCTATTGCACAAAAAGATTTTGGAATTTTCGATTTGCCCAATAATCAGGGACATATTGAAATTATTGCCGGTAATTTTAAAGGTGTAATTGGTCCTGCATTCTCATTTACACCTATTGAAATGTATAATATTAAACTGAAAAAATCAGTCAACTTAAATATCACATTTCCTGCAAATTATAATACCGGGTTTTTAGTTATTGAAGGAACTGTAATAATTAATGAAACCGAAATCCCAAGTGATAATTTCGTATTGTTTTCGAACGATGGCACTGATATTCAGATAGAAGCCTTGGAAAATACAATAATTTTAACTTTAAGTGGTGAGCCTATAAACGAAGCTATCTTTCCTTATGGACCATTCGTGATGAATACCAAACAAGAAATATTGCAAGCTTACGAAGATTTTAATAATGGAAAATTTGGAGTACTTTTGGATTAAATTAAAATACTTATTCACCTATAATTTTTTTAATGAAAAATAAAAATCTTTATCTTTTGCAAGTTCTGTTTGTTTTATTTATTAATGCACTTCAGTTAAATGCTCAAACTGTCTCAAATCCTGTTATTTACAATGCGTATGTCAGTGGTGATATGAACAAGTGGGCTGCTGTAATTCATACTTTAGAAAATCAACAACCAAGCACCCTCGATAAAAAATTAGAATTAGCAAGTTATTATTATGGTTATATAGGCTTTTTGTTAGGAGCAAAAAAGCCCGATATAGCACAAAAATATCTAACTAATGGTTCTTTGTTAATTGATGATATAATCAAACATTGGCCTAAGAATGCAACTGCTTATGCTTATAAAGGTTCGTTTATTGGCTTCAAAATTGCGTTAAGTAAATTTAAAGCGTTAACACAAGGAGGGGAATGTGTTACAAATTTAGATAAAGCTTTGAAAATTGAACCACAAAACATACAGGCTAATATAGATAAAGGAAATATGCTTTTTCATACTCCAAGGTTGTTTGGTGGCGACAAAAAATTAGCTTTAAAGTACTTTATTCACGGGGTGAATATTATTGAAAAGAATAAATTGACTGATAATAATTGGGTTTATTTATATGCACTTAGTTTAACAGCAAGAACTTATGAGTACTTAAATCAATTTGATAATGCGAAAATAACTTACGATAAGATTTTACGAATTGAACCCAATTATAAATGGGTAAAAAATGTTTTATTGCCTGCATTGAATACAAAAATGAAGTGACTTTTGATAAGCAGATGTTAATAAGCTATTTGAAATCATTAAAATAGCATAATAATTTCATTTAAATATATCGCACACGATATAAAATAGTAATTTTGTATCGCAAACGATATAATAAATTAAATGAACACAATATGAAACAAAATTTTTATGATTTTAAAGCCAACTCACTCAAAGGTAAAGAAACAAGTATGGCTGACTACAAAGATAAAGTAGTGTTAGTAGTAAATACAGCAAGTAAATGCGGGCTTACACCACAATACGAAGGTTTAGAAAAACTCTATAAGGACTATAAAGACAAAGGATTGGTTATAATTGGTTTTCCGTGTAATCAATTTGCAAAACAAGAACCTGGAGGAGATAAAGAAATAGCCGAAGGATGTTTAATCAATTATGGAGTTACATTTCCTATGTTTTCAAAAATTGATGTTAATGGAAGCACTGCACATCCAATTTACAAATATCTAAAATCGGAACTTAAAGGAGGCATTTTTGGAAGCAGTATCAAATGGAATTTTACCAAATTTATACTTGACAAAAATGGAAAACCCTTTAAACGTTATTCTCCAACAACAACACCTGACAAGTTACGAAGTGATATTGAAAAATTATTAGCGTAGTTTAAGCATGGAATACGAACAATTAAAACTTGAAAATCAACTTTGTTTTCCTTTTTATGCTGTTTCAAGGTTGATTATAAGAGCATATCAGGAAGATTTAGATGCATTGGGATTAACATATCCTCAATATTTGGTTTTAATGGTGTTGTGGGAAAATGACAATGTAAGTGTTAATACTATTGCAGAAAAATTGATTTTAAACACCAATACCATAACTCCATTACTAAAGCGTATGGAAGTTTCCGGTTTAATTATCAGACACCAATCTGCTGAAGATCAACGCAAAGTAATAGTGAGTTTAACAGCCAAAGGAACTGAATTTAAAGTTTTGGCAGCTGAAATACCTTATAAGTTGATTAAAAAACTCAAAATTGAGCCTCAAGAAGAACAAATTCAAGAAGCTTTAATTTTGAAGAAAAAACTTTATGAATTAATTAATTTACTAGAAAACATTGAAAAACAATAAATTATGATTAAAAGAATTATTTTTACAGCTACATTGCTGTTAAGCTTTTTACTTATTTCGGCTCAAAATAGTAATGATATTTATAACATTAATGTTAAAACTATCGATGGTAAAGACATGAAACTTGATAGTTTTAAAGGAAAAGTGGTTTTAATTGTGAATACCGCGAGTAAATGTGGCTTAACACCTCAGTACGAAGGTTTGGAATTACTTTATAAAACATACAAAGACAAAGGTTTTGTGATATTAGGATTTCCTTGTAATCAGTTTATGGGACAAGAACCCGGAACTGCCGAAGAAATTGTAAAGTTCTGTACATCAAAATATAACATTACTTTTCCATTGTTTGAGAAAATTGAAGTGAATGGCGATAATACACATGCTCTTTATGTTTTTCTAAAGACAAAATTACCGCTTGAAACCACCAAGAATGATATTCGTTGGAATTTCGAAAAGTTTTTGATAGACAGAGATGGTGTACCTGTAAAACGTTTCAGTCCTAAAGTTAAACCAGCTGAATTAAATGCTGAAATAGAAGCTTTGTTGAAATAGAAATAATTAATTGAAAAAATGATGCATTTGATATTTATTGTCAGATGCATTTTTTTTGTGCCTACTAAACACCCTTCAAGAACTTATAGCAACGATTTTGTTATTAATAATATAGTTAAATTGTTGATAAATTTAAAAATAGTCATTCGATTTTTATGAACTAACACTTAAAGATGCTCCAAACGCCCCCTTTAGGGGGTTGGGGGGCTGAGTGGTTGACTTTTTTATTGTTTTCATAAATATTCGGGTCTGATATTTCTGTAAATTCAAAAAATATTTAGAAAATAATATATTTGACACAATTTTTTTGAAATGCATACGTTTAATGATATGCCAATTTGTGTTAAGGTAGACACATAAACTGTAAATTAAGTATTAAAAAATGACTTTTTATACTTTAAAAGTTTTTCATTTAAAATACTATTCATATATTTGCAGACTAATCATTCTTATTAATAATTAAAATTTTAAAAGCCTATTGTCCTATTATTACTCTTAAACCCCTAAATTTAGAAGTAATGAAAAATCTAAATCAATTTACTGATGAAGAATTGGTAAAATTGTATGAGAAAGGCAATAATGGAGCATTTGAAATTTTATTATTACGTTACAAATCAAAGGTATATTCATATATCTATTTGATTGTTCGGAATAAAGAACTCACCGAGGATATATTTCAAGATACATTTATTAAAGCCATTGCAACCATACAACAAGGTCGCTACATTGAGTCAGGAAAGTTTCTTGGTTGGATTAATCGCATTGCTCATAACCTGATTATTGATCATTTTCGTCGCGAAAAAAACGAGAATACATATTCGGCAAATGATTTTGAATACGATATAATTAACAACACCAAACTTTCTGAGAAAAGTTTTGAGGAAACTTTGTCTAATGAGCAGGTTTTGAATGATGTTGTACGTCTTATTGATTTTCTACCCGAAAGTCAACGAAGCGTTGTACGTATGCGTTTTTTCGAAGATCTTAGTTTTAAAGAAATTGCTGAAAAAACCGATGTAAGTATTAATACTGCACTTGGAAGAATGCGTTATGCATTGCTTAATATGAGGAGAATTGCTATAGAAAACGATGTTTATTTAGAAATTAAATAACAAATCAATAATTAATTAAAAACCAGCAAATCAACATTTTGCAGTTTTGTTTGATGAGTATTCACTTTTTATTGAAATAAAAATATAATATTTCGTATAGTTGAATATACTTTTTTGCCATTGCATACGTTTATTATTTTATAAGTAATAATTTTAAAAGTGCCTATGCAAAAAACTACTTCTTTTTTAAACAAAACTGATTTTCAAGAATTAAGTAAACAGTCGAAAGACGAAACAAAAATGTTGAGCCCAACAGATGCAACTTTGCAAAAGATTCTTCAATTTGCCGCTTCATACAGGGTACAACCAATAGAAAATAATCAGTATGTTGAAATGTTTTTAAACTAAAAAAAAGACTTCCAGAAATTGGAGGTCTTTTCTTTTTAAGAGCGGCAAGCGAGACTCGAACTCGTGACCCTCAGCTTTTTAACTAAATTCAGCAATATCACAGCCGCACTTATGAAAAGTGTGCAAGTGCAAATTTATCAAAACTAAAAGTTTATTTTCCATCTTGATAGTATTCTCAATTTATAGTTTTTGATTGTCATTGCTGAAAAATATGTCCAAACATTTTTTTAATTTTTATGTTGCTCAAAAAATTAAAAAAGAGAAGTTTACAAGTTAATTAAACTTTTCATTGTGTTTTAAAAAGATCATTTATTTAAAAAATTCTTATATTTATTCAATCCTCTTTCAACCTTTTTCCTTAATGTTGCCTCATTATATTTAGAATACTCATCTAAAACTACTATTTCTTTATACGATAAGTTATCAATAATACGAAGTTCCAAAAGTTTCAGTGTTTCAATTTCTTCTTTTAAATAGGCATCAATATTTTTGGTTCCATCGTAAATATCTTTTAGTAAAGTTTCGATTGAATTTTCTTCATTATCAGCATTATTTGAAGTGTCAACTATATCTTCATAATTTTCATAGTTTTCAATATATTTAAATTTTGCCCTCCTGATAATTAATTCAAATACTTTTCGAATTGCAATTGTATACATAAACTTAAAGAGTTCACTTTCATTCTCAAATTTTAAATCTTTCCTTTCAAAGATATAAATAAGCAATTTAGAAACAGCCTCATAAGCAGCATCTTCTGCTGTTTCTTTTGTTATTCTATACTTTGATTTGAGCAAAAATTGTATCCTAGTTGCTATCCGTTCCAACGACCAACCATATTTCAAATCAAATTTTTCAATTATTTCTGCTCTTCGGTTTTCGATTTCATACACAGAAGATTCGAAATTAAAGTCATTATTTTCGGACATAAATTTTTTTTGTCAAAAATACGAATATTTTCAGAACTTATGTCACAAAATTGTCCTCTTATTTATTTTATTATGCCTACTAAATATTTTGAAATTGAAGATTTTGAATTGAAGATTTTGAAAATAATTTTTATTTAATGTTTTGGATAATTCAATTGAATTACATATACTTGTATTTAGATAATATTTGAATTGCTACAAAAGCGCTCTTTGACATATTGGACAATCTCAATTTCTTTACAATCACAAAGTAACAACCCATCCATTTGCTATTTATCTGATTTTATGTTTTAAAACCAATAATAAAAATTCAGTTTTATGGAACACAAAACCCTCTCTTTTAATGTTTTAGAAACGATTTATAAAATTTCTACCGAACTTTTTGAATCCGAATTGAATCCCGAAACGACCGAAAAAATCAAAAATGAAAGTTTACAATTAGCTAGTTTCTTAGAAGTTACCGAGCAGCAAGCTTGGTTTTTTGCCATTATTTATGTACAGCAATCCATGTGTATTTCGTGCGACTTGAGCGATTTATTAAACGAACTAGCCATGAAAACCACCAAATTTGTAAAATACCGCGCTGACTTAATAGCTTTAATCGAAAAAAAAATAATCAAATCTGAGCTGGCACGCCGTAGTCGGAAGAAAACTCCAACGGCTAATTTCAAATTAATGATGATTCGTGAGAATATCTTAGAAGCCGTTTTACAAAACATTCCGATTGCCGAAGCCAATAAATTGGAAGAACTTGATATTTACGACTTTTGCATAACCGTATCAGACTTTATCGAAGAAAGAGCACACGATGCAATTACCACCGACCAGCTTTTAGGGGAAGTGGCTACATTGGAAATGCACAACTCACACATTGTTGCTATTGAAAAATTAATGGATATGGAAATTTCTCTCCACGACCGTACTTTGCTATACGAAATATGCGACGACATGATTCGTGGTGGCGATACCGCTTTGGAAAGAACTATACGCGATATGTATGATTCTCAAAAACATCGCATTATAAAGGTAAAAGAAATGACCCAACAA
Organism: Paludibacter jiangxiensis; assembly: GCA_945870155.1. Classification (GTDB taxonomy): domain Bacteria; phylum Bacteroidota; class Bacteroidia; order Bacteroidales; family Paludibacteraceae; genus Paludibacter; species Paludibacter jiangxiensis_A. The sequence continues at coordinate 21,379 of CAMBSB010000042.1, forward strand.
ACCAACAAATTGATAGAAACCAATTTGATAGTGGTAAACAAAGCCAATTTTGTGGGCGATGTAAGTTTATCACTTACCACCACAGCTATAGAATTGTTGCTGGGGCAAGATGCTGAACTCTTTATCAAAAAACAAACCAAGAAAGATGTTATTTCGGCTGATGCCATTGCTGCCAAAGAACTATATTTTGAAGACAAACTACAAAAGCAAATCGACTTTTTCTCAACCAGTCTCACGCAAGAAAAGTTTACCGAAATGCAAATCCGATTAGAAGAAATGGCTATGCCTAAAGGCGTTGCAGCCGTATTTTATGGTGCTCCGGGAACAGGTAAAACCGAATCGGTGTACCAAATTGCCAAAGCTACAGGGCGTGATATCATGTATGTAGACATTAGCCAAACAAAATCAATGTGGTTTGGCGAAAGCGAAAAACGTATCAAGGCGGTGTTTAGCGATTACAACCGCTTGTGTCGTAAGAGTAAATTGAAACCCATTCTGCTTTTCAACGAAGCAGATGCAGTACTTGGAAAACGCAAGGACGGCAATTCCTCCAACGTAGCTCAAACCGAAAATGCCATTCAGAATATCATTTTGGAGCAAATGGAAAAAAACGATGGAATACTCATTGCCACCACCAATTTGGTTGACAATCTGGATGCAGCCTTCGAACGTCGCTTTTTGTTCAAATTAAAATTTGAACTACCAAGCGAAGAAGCTAAAATACAAATTTGGAAAAGCAAACTGAATTGGTTAGATAACGATAATTCGGCAACACTAGCCAAAAACTACCAATTCTCAGGTGGCGAAATCGACAATATCGCCCGCAAATCCATTATCAACGAAGTAATTACTGGTAACCCCTCCACCCTTGACGAACTCGTACAATACTGCGACGAAGAACGATTAATGAGCAAAAGAGGAGTGAAACTCGGCTATAAATAAACCATTAAAAGCGAATGCGATAGCCTTACAAAGCCTAAGACTATCACATTACTAAAAATATTTTCACAAAAAATCAATTAAACTGTTTTCATTCCGAAGAAATGTTTAATTTTGAGGGGTGAAAGAAAATACAAACTTTTAAAAACGAAAACTATGCTAATCAACCATCAACTAAGTAATGCGATTTTTTTTATTCCCAATTGGGACGTTAAGTATTTATTATTGGGAACCTTTAATCCTGAAGGAGGAGATCCAGTATCATATTTCTATGGGAGAAATAGAAATCGAGCTTGGGAATTACTTTCAGATATCTTCAATGTCGAATTACACCCAAATAACGAAAATTTCTTTGAATTAATTCAAACCTTAGGAATTGCATGTATGGATATGATTCAGCAAGTTGAAGTTGAAGATAATCAAGTTAATCATGTTATTGGTAAAGGGTATTCTGATTCTAAGATTATAAATGGTCATGTTTTCAGAATTTACAACACACAAAATATAATTGACGTTATTAATGCAAATCCAAAAGTTAAGTTATTCTCTACTTGGGGAACAGGTTCAAATCTAAATGAATGGCAACAACAGGTTTCTGAAATTAGACTTGTTAAGGAAATAATTCCATTAGTCTCACCGAGTATGGTTGCAAGAGTGCCCGCAGGGGTTGAAAAGTATCAATACATGTTGAATGATTGGAGAAATAAATTTCAGGTAAATAATATTCAATTATAATCGTTCTTATAATAATAAATAGAAATATGAAAGCATCAAAATTAGTTTATAATTCAAATGGTTGGACATCTCTAACTGGCTTAACAAGGGATGGAGTTAGATTAAATAATGGTTCAGCCTTTGGGTTTGAAGAGTGGTTAAATAATCCAATTTTAAAAGAACTCAAAGTTGGATACATTGATAGCTTTAGGTCAGCAGACGTTGATAATAGAATTGATAAAATTGTTTTATTTACTTTAGAAAACCGAGTTAATTATTACGTTGGTCAAATTATTGGCGCATCTCGTATAGATAATGTTGAAGTGTTAAATACCCGTGCTAGACTTATAAATAGAAATTGGTTAATTAACGTCAATAATGAGCTTAACAATATATTCAACGATCCTAATGCATTTATCAAATATAATAGATGTTTTAATTCTAACAAAGTTACAGGCAACACTGAATCAACTTTTATATGCAATTTAAAATATGAAAGTATGGAAATATTTCAACGTGAAAATTGGATTAACATTAGCGAAATGGGTCAAAGAGTCAATTCTAGATGGAGACATTTGAGGAACCTATATGATGTATACGGCGATGACGAATTTATGTTTGAAAAATAATACTAACTAAGCTTGATCATTTCCAAGGTCGTAGACCTTGACTGTGCATAACCCCCAGTGCAAACTGGGGGGAATAAACAGTAAAACCCTAACTAACAACTCAGTAGGAGTTGACCAACAACCAACAACCAAAAACAAGAAACCATGAATAGTTACCGTCAATTTCTTTTCCACATCGTATTTTGCACTTACGAGCGCAAAAACACTTTGCCTACAGAACATCACGATGAACTTTACAAGTACCTCTGGGGAGTTATTAAAACTCACAAAGGTGTACTTTATCGAATAAATGGCGTTGAAAACCATGTGCATATTTTGTGCGATTTACATCCTACGGTTTGTATTTCAGATTTGATCAAAGACATGAAAGTTGGTTCCAATTTGTGGATAAAACAAACGGGCAATTTCCCAAAATTTGAATCGTGGGCAGAAGGATATTTTGCTGCAACCTACAGCAACAAAGACAAAGAAATGATTATCAACTACATAAAAAATCAGAAACAACATCACCATAACGTAACTTTTGAAGATGAATATCGGGCTTTGCTCGATGAACATGGAATAGCGTGGGATGAGAAGTATATCTTTTGATGGTGTTGGTGAACTCCTACGGAGTTCTATCGGTGTTTTAGTTCGTCATTCCCCCAATTGCATTGGGGGTTATGCACAGTCAACACCTCTGGTGTTGTATAATAGTGCAATTTAGCTTTGTGCCTAATGAACAAAGGGTAAAAGTTAGAGATGCATTGTTGAATACTTCGAACTTAACACCTTAGCCATGGTAATGATTTGGGAGTATTGAATCAATGAATCAATGAATTAAAATAAGCACTATGGTAATTATTATAGAACAAATCAAGCACTTAGGCATAGCTGGCATCACACTTTTTCCGTTTATTATTCTGCGTGATAAGGCTTTGAACCAAGACAAACGAATTATGAATCACGAAAGGATTCACATTCGTCAGCAGTTGGTATTGTTGGTATTGCCGTTTTATGTATTGTATTTAATTGAGTTTGGTGTTGGACTTATCAAATATAAAAACAGAATGGAAGCCTATATGAATATTTCATTCGAAAAAGAAGCTTATGAAAATGATGAAAATTTTGATTATTTGAATGATAGAAAATGTTGGGCATGGGTGAAACAACTTTAAGCTGATTTTTTCTTCAAAACTTATAATTAACAAAACGACCTAAGACCATAAAGATTAAATAGAACAAATGAATAGAGAAACTTACGGATTAATCCCCGAAAATCCGGTACAATTAAACAGCACAAAGGCTGCAATGGCATATTTGGATAGCCTTGTAACAAAAAAAGAGGCTCACCATTTTTTGTTTCATCGGCTTATGTCGTTCGATTTTAACATCTTTGATGGAATTGAAAAAACACTTGAGAATACAGTGGATATTTATGAGTTATGCACAAATAACGAAACCTTTTTTACGCTTTTTATCAATATTCATTGCAATGAATGCTTGTGGATTCCCCCGGCGCCGTTCGATTTTGAATTTGATATGATTTATATTGTTGACAAAGAAATGACCGAGGAAAATGAAGCCGAATATAGTTTAGTTCCGGTTGATAAAGAATATGTCAGTAAAATAAGAGCAAATTGGGAAGTAGAAGACTTTGATAAATACTACCTTGAAAATATGGATGATATCCTATTTCGTAATTGGGGAGTAAACTATAAAGTCACTCATTTTCCTTATGATCTTTGGGTGAGTTATCTGAAGGAAAATACTGTACGTGTGTCAGATATGACAAAAGAGGAGCTTGAAATGAGGGAAAAGGCACTTTCAGAATATGAAACAAACTAGATTACTTCCAAAAATCAAAAATAAACCAATGGTCAAATAATTCTAATTTTGTAGAATAAAAACAATGAAGCCAGAAACTCAGAAATTAGTGGACAAACGCAACAGGGTAGCGGTTTAAGCAGTTCAAGAATTGCAGAAATTGCCATTCTCACAGGAACAGATAGACAAGCAAGTGGAGGAAATGTTCAAAGTGCACAACCATCCAAATCCAAACAAAACTTAGTTCAATCTTATAAATCCTTTAAATTCAGTTATGTAATCTAAAAGAGGATAAATCTAAAACGATAGTCCTTCAACAAACAGTACAAAATTGGTTTAATCAGGAAGAATAACAATTGATAATCGAGATATTTGATAATAAATGGAAAAATTAAGTTTATTTTTAAGTAGTAAGGTGAAATAAAATAGAAGAAACTATTAAGCGAAATTTTTTAATATATGTGTGTTGAAATATAGTTAAAAAAGAGTGCTGTGTGATAGTTGTATGTGTATTGTATGTGTAAAAGAAAATCAACTACTTGCAAATATACTTGCAAATAGTTGATTATCAAAGAGCGGCAAGCGAGACTCGAACTCGTGACCCTCAGCTTGGGAAGCTGATGCTCTACCAACTGAGCTACTGCCGCAATATTTTTATTTTAGAACAAAGAATAAAGAACAAAGACTTTAAGCCAAAGTTTTTGATACGAAACTCGAAACGCAATACTCACAAATTTCAAACTTTTTTCTTTAAGTCTGGCAGAGTCGGAACTCTGTCATCCCGAAGACCCCCAACCTCCAAATGGGGGCTTTAAGGCCAAGTGTTTATATCATGAAACGCAAAACTCTCAAATTTTCAAACTTTTTTCTTTAAGTCTGATAAAATCGGAATTTTATCATCCCTGAACTCGCACTTACTTCACTATTCCTGCAAATCCCATAAAGGCCATTGCCAATAAACCGGCAGTTAGTAACGAAATAGGTGTTCCTTCCATACCTTTGGGTAATTTCATCATGCTAAGTTGCTCACGTATACCTGCAAAAAGCACCAAGGCTAGTCCAAAACCCAACGCTGTAGAAATGGCAAATACTACACTCTCAATTAAATTTAGATCTTTTTGTACAACCAAAATTGCTACCCCCAAAATTGTACAATTGGTTGTAATCAATGGTAAAAATACTCCTAAAGCTTGATAAAGCGCAGGTGAAACCTTTTTTAGAATAATTTCAACCAATTGTACTAATGCCGCAATAATTAAAATAAAGGTGATAGTTTGTAGAAAACCAATATTAAACGGCTCTAAAACTGTTTTTTGAATTATATAAGTAAAAATGGTGGCGATTGTCATTACAAATGCTACTGCACCACTCATACCCAGTGCTGTGTCTATTTTTTTTGATACACCTAAAAATGGACAAATTCCCAGAAATTGTGACAATACTATATTATTTACAAATACTGCACTGATAAAAATTAAAATATATGTCATATTAATATTATTTACAATTAATTCATTTACAATTTACTAATTCCTTAATCATCAAATCATCTCATCAATACATCACTAAGCTTTTTTAAATTTGTTCATTATCGCAATTAAATAACCCAATGCTATAAATGCTCCGGGTGCCAAAACGAAGATTAACATGCCATATTTATCTGGAAAAAGAGTAAAACCAAATGCTTTACCGGTACCTAAAACTTCCCGAATAGTTCCCAACATGGTCAATGCCATCGAAAATCCAAAACCCATTCCCAAACCATCCAATGATGATTTAAATACAGAGTTTTTAGCAGCAAAAGCTTCGGCACGACCTAAAACAATACAGTTAACCACAATAAGTGGAATGAAAATTCCTAAACTATCGTACAAAGCCGGTAAATATGCCTGCATACTCATTTCCACAACACTTACAAAGGTTGCTATAACCACTACATAGGCCGGTATACGTACATTATCAGGAATTATATTTTTCAACAATGAAATAACAACATTGGAACCTAAGAGTACAAAAGTTGTTGCCAAACCCATACTTAAACCGTTGATAGCCGATGATGTGGTGGCTAATGTTGGACACATGCCCAGAATAAGTACAAATGTAGGATTTTCATTTATAAATCCATTCAGGAATACTTTCAAATTAGAATTTTTACTCATGATTTTTTCCTTTTAATTTTTAATGTTAATATTTGTAGAGTCAGTAGATGCAATAGCTTTATCATCTAAATTTATGCTGTAAGCATGATAAGCATTGCGAATAGTGAAAAGAAATGCTCTGGAGCTAATTGTGGATGCAGTAATGGCATCAATTTCGCCTCCATCTTTACTTACAGTTAAATTTGTAGTCGCAGGGTTTTTCCCTTTAATATTTTGATTTTCTTTATCGGTTTTAAACCATTCCACCATTTTGGTTCCTAATCCGGGTGTTTCTTTTTGCTCAAGAACTGAATAGTTTACAATAACACCATCTTTATCAAAACCCACCATCACATTTATTTTTCCGGCAAATCCATTGTTTGAAGATGATTCTACAGCAGCACCAACAAATTCATTTTTAGCATTATACGCTTTGTGAACTGTAAGGTTTTCAACACCATCTTCAATTTTTATTGGTTCAGCTAAATGGTCAAACGGAGGTAAAACTTCTTTGATAGCATTTTGTTGTTTAGCTGTTTTTGAGGCTGCGATTGGTTCTTTGGTAAAGGTATATACCGAAGCCAATGTGACCGCTGCAAATAATGTTATTCCTGAAAGGACTAACACCATGTTTTTAAAACTCGATTCTAATTGTGCCATTTTTAATTTTGACGTTTGAGAGTTTGACGTTTGAGAGTTTGATGTTTAAGAGTTTAAATGATTGTAAATCAATTATTAACTTTTACTTTTTCACCAAAGCGTTTTGGCTTAATATATGTGTTAATCAATGGAGTAAAGGCATTCATAATTAAAATTGCAAATGAAACGCCTTCGGGATAAGCTCCAAAAGTACGAATTAAAACAGTGATTATGCCAATACCCACACCAAACACCAACATGCCACGCGGGTTCATAGGTGAAGTTACATAGTCTGTTGCCATAAATACCGCTCCAAGCATTAAACCTCCTGAAAACAAATGAATTACAGGTGATGCATATTGCTCCGGATTGGCTAAATTCAAAATACCTGCAAAAATAAATACCGTTACCAATATACTAATAGGTATATGCCAAGTGATAATTTTCTTAATCAAAAGATAGATTAAACCAATTAAAAGTGCGAGTACTGAAACTTCACCGAGCGATCCACCCATATTGCCCAAAAATAAATCCAAGGTTGTTGGAAGTGTGCCAAAATGACTTTTCATCATGGCCAAAGGCGTTGCGGCTGTTTCGGCATCTAAATAGGATGGATTGAAAGGAATTGGTTTTGGCCAGGAGGTCATTGCTACCGGAAATGAAATCAATAGAAATACACGTCCAATCAATGCCGGATTAAATGGATTATTTCCAAGTCCACCAAAACTCATTTTTGCTATTCCGATGGCAACTAATGAACCTATTATTACCATCCACAACGGAATGTTTGAAGGTAAATTCAATGCCAATAATAGACCTGTGAGTGCTGCAGAGCCATCCATTATTGAATTAGTGCCTTTTAAAATGTATTTTTGTATCAGGTATTCGAATAAAATACACGATATTACAGCTGTAAGTGTAACAATGATTGCACCAAGTCCGAAATAATATAGCCCCACTAATAATGCAGGTACTAACGCTACTATTACAGTGGTCATATTTTTCGAAACCGAATCACCTCCGTGAATATGTGGAGCGGGTGAAATTACAAGTTTATCCATATTTGATATTTACTATTTAACTAATTACAATTTACAATTGAGTTTAATCAACGATTTAAAAGTTTTGTCGACCTAAGGAAATCGTCAATATGAATTATTATTTAACAGCGCGATTGCGAATTATGCCACCAACGGTAGTTTTTCCAAAACGAATATAATCCAATAATGGTCTGTTTGATGGACAAGTATAGCTGCAACTTCCACATTCAATGCAATCCATGGTACGATTTGCTTCCATTTCGGGCCACATATTACGTTCACTTTGGTTCATAAGTAAGAAAGGCTCTAAGCCCATGGGACAAACTGTAACGCATTTGGTGCAACGTATGCAATTTTGAATGGGTTTACGTATTGATTCTTGTTTTTGAATATACAAAATTCCTGCGCTTCCTTTTGCTGTAGGCACATCAAGTGTCATGAGCGATCGTCCCATCATGGGTCCTCCACCTACAATTTTTCCGGTATCTTCGGGTACACCTCCTGCATCTAAAGCAAGTTCAGAAAGCATAGTGCCTATACGTACACGATAATTCCCGGGATTTGGCGCCGATTTACCTGTAACTGTAACTATACGCTCAATCATAGGTTTGTTTTTTTGCACGGCTTCGTAAATTGCAAAAACTGTACCTACATTTTGAACTACTGTACCCACTTCAATTGGAATTTTTCCACTTGGTACCTGTCGTCTTAAAATTGCGTCAATTAATTGTTTTTCACCACCTTGAGGGTATGAAACTTTTAGAGGAACTACTTCAATTCCGGTATAGTTTTTTGCTAAATTACTTAATAGTTTAATAGCATCAGGTTTATTAGCTTCAATGCCGATAAATGCTTTTTTTACATCCAAAACCTGCATAATAATTTTGATACCAATCAGAATTTCCTCTGCTTTTTCGAGCATCAAGCCATGATCGTTTGTAAGATATGACTCACATTCTACTGCATTGATAATAACACTTTCAGCTTTTTTGCCGGGAGGAGGCGTAAGTTTCACGTGTGCGGGGAAAGTTGCACCGCCAAGTCCTACTATACCGGCATCTTGTATTCTACGTAGAATTTCATCTTTTGGTAGAGTGCACTCACGAACGATATCACTGCTTTTATCAATATTTTCGAGCCATTCATCCCCTTCAACATCAATAAATACTGCAGGGCGTTTGTAGCCGGTTGCATCCAATTGCACATCAACCTTAGTTACTTTGCCTGAAACAGACGAGTGAACATTGGCTGATATAAATCCATTGGCTTTTCCAATTAATTGCCCTACCTTTACCAAATCGCCTTTTTTTATGACGGCTTCGCTTGGAGTGCCAATATAATGCGATAATGGAATGACTACTTGTTTAGGAAGTTCAATTGTTTGAATTTTTTTTCCTGCCGAAAATTTGTTTTCTTTTGGGTGTATTCCACCTATTCTGAATGTTTTCATAAGAAACCCCTAACCCCAATGGGGAATTAAGTTAGTTTTGATTATATAAAAAGTTAAATACCTTATTGTAATTGCAATAATATTGTTTTAAGAAACCAATTCAGCTTCTGAGCTTATGGGTTCTTTAATTTTTCGGGGTGGAAAATTCAATTCCACGATGGCGTTTGTAGGACAAACTTCCACACATTTACGGCAAAGTGTACATTTGTCATCGTGTATAAATGCCAGGTTATTCGTAATTGTTATTGCTTCGTGAGGACAAACTTTTTCACATTTTGTACAAGCAATACAGCTTACATCGCACGATTTTTTAGCAATCGGGCCTCGTTCTTCATTGCGGCAACTTACATAGATTCGGCGCGATTTCGGACCTTTTTTGCGCAATTCAATCAGCAATTTAGGACATGCTTTAACACAAGCTCCACACGATGTACATTTTTCTTCATCAACTTCGGGGAGTTTTGTTGCAGGATTTATATGTATAGCATCGAATTCGCATGAAACCTCACAATCGCCCAGTCCTAAACAACCAAACGAGCATCCTGATTCACCACTAAACAAATTGTGTGCTATAAAACAATGCTTTACGCCATCATAATCACTTGTGCGTGGTCTGTGGTCGCAAGTTCCACCACAGCGTACTACAGCAACAGTAGGAGCTGCTTCAGCAACAGTTTTTCCAAGTATAGTTGCTACTTTCTGCATCGTTTCGTTTCCTCCTACGGGGCAGTTTAATTTTTCTAATGATTCGGCTTCAACACAAGCAACTGCAAAACCTCTACAGCCAGGGAAACCACAACCACCACAATTGGCAGCCGGTAAAGCAGCTTCTACTTCATCATAACGAGGGTCTTCGTAAACATGAAATTTTTTTGCAACAAAAAATAGAATAATGGCCGAAACAGCACCTACAGCGCCCAGCGTGATTAGCGATATTAAAATTAAATTCATTTTAATGGAATTACAAATTATACTCAGTTATATTCAAAAAAGAAAAAAGAAAAATTAAGTAGTTTCTTTTTCAATATGAAACTGAAATTTATTTTTTAATTTAGTATTGAATTGGGATAATATTAAATAATACGGAATTAGAACTGACAAAGCAATGATGCCCGAAAGTGCTTCATTGTCGGTATATAATCGTAAAACAAATAAACTTAGAAGTATGAGTAGGAAAGGAATTACAAAAGCAAGCAGTACAGCAAGAAATCCCATCGAGCTTTGACCGATTAAGAGAACATTATCACCTACTTTGTATGAAGTGTCGGTTGTTGCAACATCAATAATTTTTTCGTCCATATCCGATGCTGAACAAGCACCTTTGGCATGGCAATCACTACAAGCCGATTTTTGGATGATCGAAACTTGCACATTTTTTTCATTAATGTGAATAATTTTTCCAGAATGTTCGATTTTTTGGCTCATTTTGTAATGTAGACATTGCAATTTGGGTGCAAATGTAATTATAATTTGCTATTAGTTCAAATCTGTAATGTGAAAAAACAAAAAAATCGAAGGACA
>CAMBSB010000043.1 GCA_945870155.1 Paludibacter jiangxiensis
GTGACGAAGACCAAAACGCGAGCGTTTATCTTCAGCTTTTGATAGCATTTCTATTAATGTCATACTGTTTTAAATTACAATTTGAACGCTAAGATAATCATTTCAAAGAACTTTACAAAATAACTTAACAGCCCTGCCCTAAAGGGGGAATATTGAGGGGAAGTTTTTGAGCATTATTAAATATTAAACCAATCATTAAAATTCAAATTATGGCATTTTAAATGCCATTTAATCAGAAGTTTACTACAGAATCAATGTTCTGCACTATTTGAGTAGTGCTGAGTTGTTACAAGGTAAACTTATTGCAGAAATTGAGTAAAATAATTTCGTTAATTGAGTCTCAACAAAAATTCGTCGAGTTTTTCACTCATTGGTTTCTCATCATCCGAATAAATAACAAAATCGGCTAATTTTTTCTTATCGTCCTCACTCATCTGATTTTTCATACGTGCTCTAACTTGCAATTCTGTTACCTTATCGCGTTTCATAACACGTTGAATTCTAACTAATTCCGAAGCTGTAATTAATACTGATTTATCAACTAATTTATGAAATCCACCTTCGAATAATATTGCACATTCCAAAAATATATTTTGATTTAAGTTGAATTGTTTTGCCCATTTTATAAAATCCAGTTTCACAGCAGGATGAACAATTTCATTCAATTGTTTAAGTTTAGAACTATCATTAAACACAATTTGAGCTATAAATGGCCTATTTAGCCCTAAGGTATCATAACTATCATTACCGAATAAAGTAATGATTTTTTCTCGAATTACAGCATCCGTGTTTTGTAATTCACGTGCTTTTGCATCGGTATTATAAACACTATAACCCTTGTTGATTAACAAATCAGAAAATGTTGATTTTCCACTTCCTATTCCACCTGTGATACCGATTATCATTGTTTTAGAATTTCTAGGTTAAAAATTAAAAACCAATACTAAAGCCTGCAGTTATTGTCGTATTTTTACCTTGATAAAATTTAGGCGTAAAATAATTTAATGCTTGACTTGCTGTCATACGGTTTTCACCAAAAGTGGCTGCTTTAACTGGCTCATAAGCAGATATATTACTGTTTTCAATTTGTAAAAGCGCATAAGCATTATTGAAAATTTCATAACATACATTCAAACTTAAAGTTTGGTTTTTCCAGATAATTTCGTCCAAAACAGCTTGCGAAATAATGTTTAATACAGAACCTGTTAAACCATTTGATGTCTCTCGTCTGATATATTCATAATCGTTTGCCTTTTGAGCATTAAAATACGAAAGTTTAAAATCTAAACCCCTGATAGGTTTATATTTGAGAGCCATATAAATTTCCTGTGCATTATCACCCATATAATGTCCAAGATTGTAAGAGTTTGATTCCCAAGTTAATAATGGTATTGAATGTTTGTAATTTAGAATATTACTGCGAGTATATTCAAAAATAGCTGTAAGATTTTGAACTTTAAAATTAGAAACCTGAGCACCAAATTTTATCGAAATTGGGTTGTTTTCCGGATTGCTCGCTTTAAATCTTGAAAAATTCATTTCATCAATAAATACCGATCCATAAAGGTGCAAATGTTTAAAATTGCGGGAACTGACATTTAAAAACATTTGTGAATTTTGATTCTCGGTTCCTATGCCTTTGGTAAGTGTGTGATCTATTGACTTATAAAAAGCAAAAGGAAGAAAATATGCTCCTTGTATCGTTTTTTCGGCATATACTATGGCGTTACCAACCGAAATTTTCAAACCATTTACAGGTGTGAAAGTAAACATATTGGCAGCCATAAATTTATTTGCCGGCCTATAATAAAATCTTGAATCGTTTTCGAGATAATAATATGAACTATCCACGACATTGGAGACCAACCAGGCATGAAAATAATTGAACTCGAACCATTTAGCTGGCTTTAAATTTAATGTTAACATTGGGAATGATGGTGCTCTGCCTGAAAGTATATTTGAGCCGTGATAATTATCGCCCCAAATCACATTGTCCTTGACTAAACCTATTGAAGCCCAGTTATTTGAATATTTAATTCCGCCACGCGAATCACTGTAGTCGCCACCATAAGTAGCTTCTTTGTATTCATAGCCCGGAAAATCATTTAAATATTTTGGTTTGGCAATTAAACCACTATCTACATCATTTGATATGTCGCGCAAACTGCCATAAATGGAAAAATGCTTACCTATCATTACCTGAAAATCAGCTCCAAACCAACGTTTAATATATGATCCATGGCTGTTTAGCGAAACATGCATACCAAGAATTGGAGTAATTCGAGCACGAAAAAGGGAATCACGATAATGAAAAGCCGGTTGGATTAATGCCAAACTTGAAATCTCATTTTTCCATAAATTGATTTTTGTGTCCGGCAATTTATCTTGTTCTAAAATAAATTCATTTAAAAAGAATTTTAATTCTGCCTTTTGTCGTGCATTTAAATTAGCATCTTTACGCTGTGCCTCTAATAATTTTTCACTAATCAATTTACGACTGTAAGGCTGAATGGCTGAGTTTAAATCAATTAACTTTTCGCTGGCCAATTCATCCATAAAATCATAAATTCTTGTGTACGAAATATTTACAGAAATATCTTGAGCATAAGAAAAATTAATGGCAAAAAGAAGACCAATCAATAATAAATTCAGTTTCATAGGATTATTTATTTTAGTTGACATCTCAAATAAAGGATTCAAATGTATTAATAGAACTCACAATAAATAAAAGAAATATGATTTAACTACTGTATTACAGCTAGTTTCCACAACAACCCAGCATTGTTAACAAAACAAACCACAAACACAGAAAAAAAAATTCCACTCCTTCTTGAAATAATATCTATGCACTCCTGGCTTTTTTTATTAAAATACTTTGAAGAATTAGAAAAAAATACTTGAAATCTGTTCTAAAAACTCCTTTTTTCTCACATTCTGTCAAATACTTCATTTCTGAATTTTGAATATCATCCAAGGTTTTGGGCATATCAGCATAAAAAGGAGGTAATAAACCAGGAGTGAATTTTATGCGTTTTGTCTGTAATTCTTTGCTATATAAACCAAAATATTGTGAACTTAAGGGTCTTACTCCCACAATTTTCATTTCACCTTTAACTAAATTATATAACATAGGCAATTCATCAATCCAATATTTACGCATGATTCTACCTGTAGTTGTAATTCTTATATCTCTGTAAAATTTTCCACCAGCTTGCAAACTATTATTCTCGTACATAAAAGCTTGCAAGTACTCTGAATATGGATGCATTGTTCTCAATTTATAAACATCAAACATTTTTCCGTTTTTACCAAATCTTTTAAGTCGAATGAACATTCCATAAGTCTTATTTTCAATAGGTTCCGGATCTTTTATTCGTTTTAGAAATAAATAATTTATATTATCAATTTTCTTCTCAAAAACCAGCTCAAAGCCTGAATAGTAAATTCGGCCCAGTACTTCCGGTTTAGAAAGAACTCTATTTTTGCCATTGGTTAAATCGTGAAAAATTCGTCTTGTTAAAATTACTTTTGGTAAATAACGTTTAAATAAAAAGTCAAGCGAATACATAAAATAATTTATTCCAAAAGGATACTTTTTAAAAAATGTTTTTTTTGTGGTACTCTTACTCTCAAAGCAACATATAAACAACCCATCTTCAGGTAATCTATAATTTGCAATAGCAAACAATTTATTGATACCTCTTATGTTATTTAACTTCTCTAAGTTAACCATTGCTGAAAATTTATATTTTGGTGTTTTTTTCAAATCTAAATAGTTACTTGAAAAATTCACATAGGTATTTCCACTTTTAAAATTAATAATTTCGCTTAATTTATCGAATACTTTTTTACCTGAATATGAAATTATCGACTCACGTAGTTCATTAAAAGTCTCATCATCAATATCGGGAAGTAATTGACATTTAGTATTTCTTCTTTTTTCATCCGGCAAAACTGATTTTACATCATATTCTACAGCATATATCAATGCATAGTACATATTGTAAAAAATAATATTAACAGTAAATACAATAGTAACAAAGGTTATCATCACATACTCCGAAAATCTACCATCAAAAAACAATTCGGATGTAACAAAAAAGACAATAAACGTTATTAAATTTACAAGAACTAATTTAAAAGTTACAACTAAATATGATTGTTCGTGCAAAGGTTTGTATCGTCCTAAAAGATTAGAAATCAAAATCCAAACAATAAGATAATCTAAAGCACTTAGCGCATATTTTGAAAATGGATTTTGGGTTGTCAAAGGAAACCATTGAAGTATAACAAATGCTGTAATAATAAACATCAAAATGTCTACTGTTAATACAAAAAATCTAGGTTTATGGAACTTTATCATTTTTAAATGAATTATATATTATACTGCTAATCTGACAATTAAGATTAAAAATGGTTTAAATATCTACACTTTCATTGGCTTTTTGAATTAATTTAGTGGCTTCTTGTTGAGCTTTTATGTTTAATTCATTTGCTTTCTTTTGTGCTTCGTCAATAACTTTTTTGGCAACTAATTCAGCAGCTTTTTTTGCAATTGGATTTGTTGCCTTTTGAATTATTAAATCGCCCTGTTTTTTTGCTTCTACAATCAATTTATCACCTGTTTCCTGAGCTTGTTTAATTATCAAATTAGCTTGTTCCTGTGCTTGTTGAATTGCTTTTTCTTTCTGAATACGAGCCTCTTCTAAAGCTTTTTGTTTAGTATCTTCAATTTTTTTAGTTACTTCAGCTTCAACTTTTGCCGTGGTTTCGTTTATAAGTTTGGTTGCTGTACTTTTTAAATCGAGCTCTACTTTGGGTTTCAGAAAAGTACCACCAATTTTTACATTCACAGTTGAAAACTTCCCAAGATTCATTCTATCAGGCAATTGCACAATTCCCTGATAAGCAATTGATTTATCTAAACCTGTATTTCCACCTAAGGTAAAATTCACATCTTTCACTTTAAAATTGAAAGGTTTTGTATTTATCTTGCCATCTTTAATTTCGAACAAAAGTCCTAAATCTTTAATTATCATGGGTGTTAAATCCGAACGTTTTAGAGCAGATGATAATGCCTGAACTGCTGGCACATTTTTTAATCCTACCGATTTTGTTGTAAAAAGCCCATTACTAACTATGGTAGTCAAATCGGGCATCATATTATCATTTAAAATTGAATTAAATGACATTTTTGTTGAAAATTTACCTGAAGCTTTCTGAAAAACCGGAATTAGTTTTTGAACAGTTTCAATCTGATTGAATACTTCAGTAAAAATTACTTCGTTTATCGAAAAGTCAAAATTAACTTTAGGTTTTAATGTGTCTACTGTATTGTAAATTCCATTCAACTGAATATTACCACCAAAAGCGTTCAAATTCATATTTTCAACCTTCAATTCACCATCTGCAACTTTCAATGTGCCTGATGCATTTGTCATTTTTGCATTGTCGTAAACTAATTGTTTAAAATCAGCTTTAAGATTCAAATTCAGGTTAGTGGGGATTTTAATAATCTCCATCTTCGATGATTTATTGGAGTTGAGTGTATCTTTTTCAACTTTTTTTACTTTATCATTTGGCGCATTTTCAATAAAGTCTGACACATTGAAATAGTCAGAATGCATTATAAATTGACCATTTAAAGTTTTATTATTCAATGCATAAGCTACAAAATTATCCAATTTACCGGAAGCTGAAATATCATTGCGTCCAAGCTTAATCTTTAAATCTTCAATGTTAATATATTTGTTATTAAAAACTGCATTGGCATTTGAAATGGCTAAATTTTGATTTAGTTCAGCCATTTTTACATTTAGGTTCGAAATATCAATATCCCCTGCAAATTTAAATTTATCGTATAAATTTTTATCAAAATATGATTTTCGACCGGCTAAATCAAGATTTAATTTCATCAAACCGTTCAAAGTTGTATTTTTGCTGAGCGGATAAACATCTTTAATCATACCCAGATTAATTATGCCATGTGCATTTAAAATTAAGTCGGGATCCGACATTGGATATGCTATGCGCAGCTTACTTTTGAAAGGATTTCCACCCAAATTGAATGAAAAATCAGAAATGTCAACAACAGTCTCATCCAATGTTTTTCCAATATTAGTAATGTTGGAAGCAATATTTATGTTTTGCAAGGATTTTGGTAAAGAAGGATATTGAAACCAAGCATTTATAACATTTAATTTAAAATTGAATGCCGGATAATAATCTCCTACCATTTTGCCCTTTATGTCGCCTTTTAAATCTACATTTCCACCTGCTTTAATGTCCTTAAACGAATTTGAATAAATAGCAGGAATCATAGATAATATTGATTTGAAATCAACTTCGGGAGTATTTAACTTCAAATCCATTTCCCAGCCTTCCGTAATGCTTTTCAACCAACCTGAAAGTGAAAAAGGAATTGCATTAATTTTAGCTGAGTTTTCACTTAATGTAAATATCATTTCATTTAAATTCGCATCAATATTGGAGTTTAGTTCAGCACTTGCTTTCGAAATATACCGAATACCATCCCAATCAAAACTTAATGAATCGCAAGTTGTTTTAGTAATCAAAAGTGAACTGTCGGCAGTTAAATCGCCTGTTGTTGAATGATTTAAATTTTCCAACAAAAAATGCATATCAGTTTTTTCGTGATGATAGGCGATATTGGCATTATTAATCGAAAACTCTTTTAATTTCCAATGAAAATTCATTTTGCTGGTGTCATTAATTTGAGACGAATCTTTTTTTAAGATATCCCAATTTGCTTTTCCACTTTGCAAAACACGTACCAAACAATTTGAATTATTAAACTCTAACTTTCTTATATCATAGCCGGTATCTGAAAAAATACTTTTTATATTTATTACCAGGTCTATATTCTTACTGAAAATCAAAGTGTCACGCTTAAATTCTTCAATACCAACAATATAAAAATTTTCAAGTTTTACAGATGCATTTGGAAAACTCCGAATGAAACTAATATTTATATTCTCAAAATTAACTTTAGCATCAAGCATTTTATTTAGCTCTGTTTTGACTTTAACTAGTATTTTGTCTTTGAAAATATAAGGTAAAATTAAAATTGCTGATAAAAAAACTATCAACAGAGTTAAAAAGAAGTATAAAACTCGTTTATATATGATTTTCATCTTTAAGTAATGTTTAATGTTAAACTAATATTTTTTTGAAAAATGAGATCCAAAATGTTTTATCAATTAATTATACATTGTTGTTTTGATTACGATAAATTTTTGGCAAAAAAAAAACAGATTTCTTATTAGAAAAATAAAATTGAGAATAACAACTGTTTATATGGAATTAACAAAAATAAAAAGCATACAAATATACAATATTTTCACAAAAGCAAAAAGTATTATCACTAAATAATTTAATAAATCAAAATAGGCAAAAATAATTTGCTATTTTTGCAAAAATAAAAAGCGATGAAAACATTATTAGTTACTCCACCATTAACCCAATTAAACACATCATATCCGGCCACAGGACATTTATTAGGCTTTTTACAAAAAAATAATATTGAAGCTGAACAAATGGATTTGAGTATAGAACTAATTGAATTACTGTTTACTAAAGTAAATGTTTCCAATATTTTCAATGAAGTTGAGAAGCTCGAAAAAATATCCAAAACCAGTAAAATAATTCTTCAACAAGCCAATTTTTATATTCAAACAATTGAACCGGTAATTCAGTTTTTAACAGGAAAAGATAATTCATTGGCTCAAAGATTTGCAAATATCCATTTTTGGCCTATTAGCAATCGATTACCCGAAGAAGCTGATTTAGAATGGGCATTTGGTTTGGTCGGAAATCACGATAGAGCAAAACATCTATGTACCTTGTTTTTGAAGGATTTAAGTAAGTTTATTCAGGATAATATCGATTCACATTTTGAATTAATCCGTTATGCCGAATCACTTTGTTTGCATTTACCTGAGTTCGATCCTTTGCAAAAAGAACTTGAAAAAGATTACACGCTGATTGACAATTTATTAATCTCAATATTTGAAAAAAGAATAAATGATTATAATCCTGATTATATAGGTTTTACTATACCATTTCCCGGAAATCTTTATAGTGCCTTGCGATGCTCACAATGGTTGAAGAAAAACCATCCTGAAAAAAAGATAATTTTTGGTGGTGGATATGTGAATACTGAATTAAGAAGCATTAGCGACCCTCGAGTTTTTGAATATATTGATTATCTGGTGTTTGACGATGGAGAATTGCCATTGTTAAATATTCTCCTGGGAAATAAATTAATCAGAACACTTTACAGAGATAAATCAGGCAATATAATACGAGAAAACTTTGATAGCAAAGAAAATATTCCTTTTTCAGAACGGGGAACACCCAGTTATAAAGGCTTATTATCAAACAATTACATTCATTTGATAGAATTGACTAACCCCATGCATTCGCTTTGGAGCAATGGAAGATGGAACAAAATGATGCTGGCTCATGGATGTTATTGGGGAAAATGTAGTTTTTGCGATGGAGCTCTTGATTATATTCAAAGATTTGAACAAACTACTATTGAAAAGCTTGTGGATAGAATGGAAAGTATAATAAAAGAAACCGGTCAGACGGGATTTCATTTTGTAGACGAAGCTGCCCCTCCTGCCCTACTCCGAAAACTTTCTGAAGAGATTCTAAAGCGCAAACTAACTGTAAGTTATTGGACCAATGTGCGTTTCGAAAAATCATATACTCCTGAGCTTTGTTATTTAATGGCACAATCGGGTTGTATAGCCATTTCAGGAGGATTAGAAGTAGCTTCACCACGTATTTTAAAATTAATAAACAAAGGAATAACCATAGAAACTGCGAGTGAGAGCATGAAAAATTTCAGCGAGAACGGGATAATGACTCATGCTTACTTGATGTATGGTTTTCCAACTGAAACGGTACAAGAAACTTTTGAATCTCTCGAAGTCGTTCGTGGATTGTTCGAAAAAGGCTATATTCAATCCGCATTTTGGCATCGATATGCCATGACTATTCATAGCCCCTCCGGTCAATTTCCTGAAAACTTTGGTGCAAAGCATATTACAACAGCTATCAATACCTTTGCAAACAATGAAATTCCATTCAAAACTAATAACGAAATTGATTTAGATTATTACGGAAAAGGTTTAAATTTAGCTACTTATAATTATATGCACGGCTTAGGTTATGATGTGAATGTTAAAACCTGGTTTAAGAAAAACTGATTTTATACATACTCATTTCTAATATAAGCCAATCAGTAGTTGAAAATATATAATTGCAGCCTAAAAGGCTGAATTCTCATAACCGCAGGTCAACGACCTGTGGAAAAGAAATAGAGTTCCTAGGCTACCTGAATTGAAAATCGACGTAGTCAAAGGCAGTATTTTGATAAGTACTACCTTACAGGCAGATCATTTCTTTGTATCTTAATACCATAGCTTACGTTTTACTAAGCTATGGTTATGAAAATTAAATCCCATTCAGGATTAATAAATATAAATGAGAGCTAATGAGTTAGTTGAAATGCAAATCAACTCCTGATTCGCATTATATACTAAAATCATCAAAACAAATTAAAATTTATGTCAGAACACAAACACAATCATAACCATAACCACGATCATCATCATAGCGATATTGAAAACTTAAAAGTAGCATTTTTTCTAAATCTGCTATTTACAATTATTGAAATTATTGGAGGTTTTTTCACAAACAGTATAGCCATACTTTCGGATGCGGTACATGACTTAGGAGACTCATTATCATTAGGTTTAGCGTGGTATTTTCAGCGAATTTCGAAGAAAAAAGCTGATACAAATTTTTCGTATGGATATAAACGATTTTCAATTTTAGGTGCTATAATCAATTCTATAGTATTAATTGTAGGAAGTATTTTTATTTTAAGCGAAGCTCTTCCACGTTTATTCCACCCGGAAGAAACTAATGCTAAAGGTATGTTTTTCTTAGCCATATTAGGTGTAATTGTTAATGGAGCCGCTGTTTTCAGGCTTAAAAAAGGGAATTCAATCAACGAAAAAGTGGTGTCGTTACATCTACTCGAAGATGTTTTGGGATGGTTGGCAATATTAATTGGTTCGGTGGTTATGTACTTCTTTAATATTTCAATACTCGATCCAATAATGTCGATAGGAATAGCTTTGTTTGTAATTTTTAATGTTTATAAAAACATTAGTGAAACAATGCGTATTATACTGCAAGGTATACCAAAAGAAATGGACATTACTCAAATTTCGACTAATCTATTGCAATTTGAGGAAATAAGTGATTTACACGATTTACATTTATGGTCGGTAGATGGCAGTTATAATGTTTTAACAATACATATAGTTTTAAAAAACACACTGGATTTCGAAAATCTCAGTTTACTAAAACTAAAAATCAGAAAAACACTCGAAACCATTGGTATTCAACATGTAACTATTGAATTTGAAACAAAGGATGAAAATTGCAATTTCATCGAATGTTGTTAATGAAAAAATACAGCTTAGAAACTCACCTATAATGCATTAAAATAAATCTAAATAGAGTCTGCTGAGAAAGCATTATTGTACTGACAATTTGCTATATAAGACTTAAAATAAAGATTATCATGCAGACATTTCTACATTTTTAGTTTAAAACAATGCTCATAAAATTTGAATTTTTAATAGTTACCACTCCGATAGCTATCGGGGTGGTTAAATAGTTTTAAATTAGTTTTTCTGCAGCCACTAAATACGCTACGCTAAACTAGTGCGTTAATTTTATATTATCCAATCAATATATTCATTTTTTTTCCAAAATCCAAGGTCTCCCTACTTACATCTATACATTCAGCGCATAATAAATCTCATAAATCAGATTTCAATTCTGTTTGATTTTGAAATTAAAAAGTCTTTAAAATCAACAAAAGCTTCATTTTTGGATGAAGTTTTTGTTTTTGAATTCATAAATATCTCACTTTATATTTACATCTATGCTATTTTATCTGACTGCAAATTATCTATTAAATCCTCTTTTACTTCTTCATTTGTATCATGCTCTTCAAGCACTTCTACTATTGGCTCAAGTTCTTTTTGAACAATAACTTTTTCATTATTTTCAAAGAAAAATCTTTCAACAGGCGTAGTTATCCAGGTTAAGCCAAAGAAATAAAGCAGTACCAAAAATACCCATTGCAAATAAAACATACCATTATTGAATGGAATAAATTGTCCATATTCAAAGTTACCTACAATAGGAATAAATTGATATAAAATATCGATTAGGTATTGACCATTAACTCCCAAATATACTAAACCAGGATTGCGAAAGGTAGAAGAAAAAAAGAATCCATTATCATATTCAATATTTAAAAAAAATATAATATGAAAAATTAAAGTTTGAATTATCAAAAAGGAATACTTAGCTAAATTTTTATTTTTTAGAAACTGATATGCCAAAGCATAACAAATAATAAAAATAAGTGATTGAATAAGTAAAGGTTTTACGAACTCTGTCATTATATTGTTTAAGAAACTATATTCAGCCTCATTTATTAATTTGCTTAACCACAAACCAAATAAATTAAGGATAGCATTAAGTATTGACCAAACTAATATAAACTTTGTGATATTTTTTACGTCCTTTATTGTGAATTGATTAGTCATTTTTAAATGAATTTTACTAGAGTTGTTTTGTTTTTTAAAACTTGTGCAAAAGTAATAATTTCAAAGCGATTTCCATTCATTCATTTGAATATCTTAGTAAATCTATAGAATAAAGTAGTAAATCTATAGAATAAAGTATCGCAATTTAAATTTAGTACTTAAAAAAAACAGCCTCGATTTTTCCGAGGCTGTTTTCATTCATAAAAAATCTGTGTGTTTACTTAATTATTGGTGTTACATTTTTATTCGACACCAAACATGATCTTGTTGAAGGTATACAGGTTAAATATAAAGTAGCTTCATCACAAGCAACTGGACTACCAACATCACATTTATTGTAAATAACACGTTGAGTACCTATGAAACTTGCCAAAGGAACAAATGTATATGTACCATTAGAATTTAATGTTATTGCTCCTACACCAGAAATTGTATATGCACTTCCAATTGTAATTCCAGTACCGTTTACAGTAGCACTACTTACACTTTGTGTATGTCCTTCCGGATCAAAGTCATTAGTTAAAACATTGCCTGTCATAGTAATTCCTTGAGCCTTAACATTAGCATCATCGTTTGCAAAAGTTGTATTTCCATTGTTTGGCAATACATTGATACTTAATACTGCCGAATCTGAAGCTCCATTACCATCACTTATAGTATAACTTACATCATTTATTGTTCCTGTAAAGCCGCTTGTAGGTACAAATGTATATGTTCCATTTGAATTTAATGTTAATGAACCTGCATTGGTAACTGCTACACCACCCAAATTCACTCCAGCCACTACTTTAGCTGTTCCAAAAGTAAATGCTGAACCACCAATACTTGCAGCAGTGATAGTCAATGTATTACCATCAGGATCACTATCGTTGTTTAGTACTGTAGAACCTGTAATTGAAACGTTCACCTCTGTTGAGTTCACATCGTTTTGGGCTACCGGAGGATTATTTCCTCCTGTTTTCTTTGGCAATACTTCTATTGATAAAATTGCATTATCTGTTGAACTACCTAATCCTGCACCTACATAGGTAATAGGATTAATCGTTCCGGTAAATCCAGTTGCAGGAGTAAAGGTATAAGTTCCATTACTATTAATTGTAATTGATCCTGCATTTGTTACAGTTGTTCCTGCATCATTAATACCCGACACTGTAGTTGCAGTTGCCAAAGGAATGTTAGTTCCACCAATAGTTGCAGATGAAATACTTGTTACGCCTTCATCATTTGTCATCAATTGTCCTGTTGTAGCTGTATTCAATGGTGTTTGATTAATGTCATTTTCTGCAATAATTGTATTTGGCAAACAAGTAAGATACAAGGTAGCTTGATCACATGTTTGAGGAGTTCCATTATCACATTTGGTATATGGCACTAAAACTGTCCCTGTAAATGCTGCTAAAGGCACAAAGGTATAAGCTCCGGTTGATGTAATAGTTAATGTACCTACGCTTGGAATAGCTGTAGCAGTTCCTACTGGCACATTTGTTCCATTAGCAGTTACTGTAGTTACCGTTTGTGTATTTCCTTCAGGATCGGTATCATTAGTCAATATATTACCAGTCATGGTTGTACCTCGTGGTTTAGCATTGGCATCATCGTTGGCAAAAGTTGTATTGCCATTATTTGGTAACACATTAATGTTTAGAATAGCTGTGTCTGTTCCACCATTTCCATCGCTTATGGTATAAGTAATATCATTCACTGATCCACTAAATCCAGTAGCCGGAGTGAAAGTAAATGTACCATTTGAATTTAAAACAATTGACCCTGCATTTGTAACCGCTGCACCTCCTGTATTTATACCTGAAACTATGGTTGAAGTTCCTATAGTTATTCCACCACCCGGATAAGTAGCACTTGTAACAGTCAATGTATTTCCATCAGGATCACTATCATTAGGAATTACTGAAGAACTAACAGCAATACCGGATTCTGTTGATGCCACATCATTTTGAGCTACTGGTGGATTATTACCAATATAGATATTTGGAATAACTTCAATTGATAGAATCGCATCGTCTGTTGCTCCAAATACGCGTGGAGCCAATTGTGGACTTGCACCTATATAAATAATTGGATTGATTGTACCAACAAATCCGAAAGCCGGTATAAAAGTATATGTTCCATCGCTATTGATTGTAATTGTACCTGCGTTGCTTACAGCATTTCCAGCATCGTTTATTCCTGACACTGTAGTTGCTGTTGCCAATGGTATATTAATACCTCCAATGGTTGCCGAAATGACACTTGTTACACCTTCGTCATTGGTCATCAACTGACCGGATACATTTGTATTCATTGGAGTTTGATTAATGTCATTTTCTGCAAATATAGCACGAGTTAGAGACGTTAAATATAAGGTAGCTTCGTCACATGCTTGCGGTGTTCCATTATCACATTTGGTATAAATTACAGGTATTGTTCCTAAGAAATTTGTTAAAGGAATAAACGTATATGTCCCGTTAGCATTAATAGTTAATGAGCCAATTCCTGAAAATCCATTTTCAATTCCAATTGTTACATTTGTTCCATTATAACTTGCACTTGTTACTGTTTGTGTATTTCCTTCGGGATCAGTATCGTTAGTTAAAATATTGCCAGTCATGTTTAATCCTTGAATCCCAGAATTGGCATCATCATTGGCAAAAGTAGTATTGCCATTGTTTGGTAACACATTGATTTTTAGAATTGCTGTATCTGTTCCACCATTTCCATCGCTTATGGTATATGTAATATCATTGATAGTTCCTGTAAAGCCTGTAGCGGGTGTAAATGTATAAGTACCATTTGAATTTAATGTAATTGTTCCTGCATTTATAACTTCACTGCCAGCTGAATTCATTCCTCTTACAGTGCTTGCTGTACCAATGGTAATTGTAGAACCACCTGCTATACTTGCATCCGTAACAGTTAATGTATTTCCATCTGGATCACTATCATTAGGCATTACCGATGAACTAACTGCAATATTTACGTCTGTTGATGCAACATCGTTTTGTGCAACCGGTGGATTGTTACCCGGATTTACTTTTGGTAAAACTTCTATAGAAAGTATTGCATTATCGGTTGCACCATTAGCACCAGTACCAACATAAGTTATTGGATTAATTGTACCTATAAAACCTAAAGCTGGTGTAAAGGTATATGTTCCATTACTGTTTATTGTTATTGTACCGGCATTAGCAACAGCTGTACCTGAATCGTCAATACCAGATACTGTAGTTGCAGTTGCCAAAGGAATGTTCGTTACACCAATATTGGCAGATGAAATACTAGTTACACCTTCGTCATTAGTCATCAATTGACCCGATACAGTCGTATTCATTGGAACCTGATTAATATCATTTTCAGCAATAATTGTACGTGGTAAACAAGTAAGATACAAGGTTGCTTGGTCACATATTTGAGGTGAACCATTATCACATTTAGTATAAATAAATGGTGCAGTTCCTGTAAAACTGGCTAAAGGCACAAAATTATAAGATCCATCTAAGTTAACGGTTAAAGTTCCTACACTTGGTATAGCTGTGGCTGTTCCTACGGGCACATTCGTTCCATTGGCAGAAACCGCAGTTACAGTTTGTGTATTTCCTTCTGGATCAGTATCATTGGTCAATATATTACCGGTCATAGTTGTTCCCTGAGGTTTAGCATTGGCATCATCGTTGGCAAAAGTTGAATTACCATTGTTTGGCAATACATTGATATTTAAAATGGCAGTATCTGTTCCTCCATTTCCATCACTTAAAGTATAAGTAATATCATTAATTTTACCAATAAACCCGGTGGTTGGAGTAAAAGTATAAGTACCATTAGAGTTTAACAACAAAGAACCGGCATTTGTAACAGCTGTACCTGAAGCATTGATACCAGAAACTACAGTGGCAGTTCCTATAGTAATGCCTCCACCAGGATATAAAGCGCTTGCTACAGTTAAAGTATTTCCATCAGGATCACTGTCGTTTGTCAATACTGATGAACTTACAGCTATATTAATTTCTGTTGAAGTTACATCGTTTTGCGCTACAGGTGGATTATTTCCCGGAACTACTTTAGGCATTACTTCTATCGACAATATTGCATTATCTGTAGCACCTCCTGTGCCTAAACCAACATAAGTGATTGGGTTGATGGTACCTGTAAAACCTGTTGCAGGAGTAAAGGTGTACGTTCCATTACTATTAATTATTATCGATCCAGCATTTGTTACTGCAGTACCGGAATCATCAACGCCTGATACTGTGGTTGCAGTTGCTAATGGAATGTTAGTTCCTCCAATATTGGCAGATGAAATACTATTTACACCTTCGTCATTGGTCATCAACTGACCTGCTACCGGGGTATTTATTAATGCTTGATTTATATCATTCTCAGCAATCGGTCCTACACATACTATTGGAAGGTTAGTCATATTTGTAATACAAAAACCTCCATTATCAGCAGTTACAGTTATTGAATTATTTCCAATACTCAAATTAGATGCATTAATTGTAAGAACTAAATTAGCTCCTGTACCAACACCACTAGCAACCAATACAGCACCTATATAAGCTTTGTATGTAACTCCACTTTGAGCTGAATTTATTGTTATAGTTCCATTATTGCCTTGACTTACAGTGCTTCCTGTTATGGTTAATGTACTTACTGGAATTGCATAAACAGTTGTTGCAATTGTTTTGATATTATTACAACCAACACCAGATGGAAGTGCATCACATTCATTATTTGGATCGGATGGAATACCATTGTCCGGGTTAGTAGCATCCGGATCAGATACATTCGTTGCTCTAAGCATAGCCGACTGAGCAGTTACAGAGCCTCCTGTAGTGCCAGTAACAGTTGCATTTATTGTATATGTAATTGTACTTCCATTGTTTAAATCAACATTTGCAATATAAGTTGAACCGGGAGTTGATGTTGAAGTTGAATTACCAGTACCAGTAATTACTCTGGTAACACTATTTATTGTTACTCTTGCTGGAACTGTGAAAATAAATTTAGCACCGCTAGCATTGTCTGGACCATTATTCTTAACTACTGTAGTATATGTTATATTACTACCTGCACAAAGTGACGCATTAGACTGTGTTAAGCTAACTGTTTCCAAGTTAGTTTCTTTTCTTACTATAGTTTTAGTTAATTCTGCAGTAGCTCCAATTTGGTAAGTCCAGCTATCAATAAATTTCACATCTCCAAAGTTATTTGTCCATGCATGAGCTCCAGCACTACTATTAGTACCAGTTAAACTTGTAGTGCCACCAACTGTAGAATCATCCCAATAAACTATATAATCAGTAGGTAATGGTGCTGTTCTTTGTAAAATTATTCCATTATTATTGTTTTCGGCATCTGAAATTGGAAAGTGAACTTCACCATACAAAAGGCTTACTTTCACTTTAATTGTGTTATTATTAGCAATCAGCACTCCATTAGCATTTTTACCATCCCAATATACACTATTTAAACCGGATATTGCACCACCGGTTAGGGTTACATCTACTGCATTGGTGTATGAGCCATTATTATCAGCATCTATCTTAATTTCATAGTTACTATTAACATTTGAATTAAATTTTATATATCCACCAGCTAGACCACCGGTACCTAGAAATGAAGCTCCTTCCATTCCAACAATGTCAAGATTAGAAATTGATATTGTAGGTGGTACCACATTGTAAAGCCAACGGTTTAGAACCCCACCATTATAATAATTTGCGTCAGCTGGCATATCATTATTTGGAGTATTATAAAAAAGGAGATGAGTAACATCGTTATCTGTATCTAAAGTAGTTGGATCATGAAATTCAAAAGATGGATTTGTATGATCCGGATAATTTACTACATCCTCGTTTGATGCACTTTTATAAATTGGTTGATTTGTATTATAAACTTTCAACCCTTTGTTGTTAGCAAAAAAAGCATAAACCCATGGTGCTAAACCATTTCCACTATATTTATATTGAAATCCATCATTGGTAAGAACATATAAATTTCCATTAAATTGTTGGCCTGTTCTACCCAAAGATGCTGTAAAAACATTCATAAATACCCTGCCATTTTTAACACTCGTACCACTTGCAACAGTAATATCCCAAGCTAAAATCATAGGAGTATCTCTTGACTGGTCAGAAGAACCCCAATTGTCATTACCTACTAAATTATGTGTGGCATTGTCTGCATTATTTAAATCTGCATCCATATTCGAAGATAAAAATTCAATTGTCCAAATTCCTTCAGTTGTTGCAGTAACACTTCTAGAAATTGCATTATAACCACCTGAAGCCAATGCTGATGGACCGGCTAACTCTTGACTTCTATTCGCGATTTGTCCAGTTGATGAACCTGAATATGTTTGGACATTACCAATAGGATTTGTTACTCTAATACTTCCACTTCTATTCATGGCACTTGAGCCAATATAAATTACTTCTCCAGCCTTAGCATAAGCATACATTTTTCCGGTATTAATAATACCACAATAATTTACTGACGCGTTGTTAGCACTTGTAAGAAATGCTCTATATCCTGTAGCTCCAGCTGGAAATAAATTTTTACTTCCTTCGGCTGAAACCTTGAGACTCCCTATTAAAAAAACTGTTAAGATTGAACAAAAAACAATATTTCGTTCAAAAACATTCAATTTCAAAATGAAATTTACCATTCCTTTAAATGGAGATCTAAAAATATTTACACTTTTGAAAATGTGCAATATTGAAGATGCTAAATTTAATTTCATATAATGTATTTTTTATGTGAATAAGAATTTATAAAGAAAACACAATGTCTAAATCTTCCAGCGTATTTTTAGTCAAAATTAATTTAATATAAGTTTTAAATAACAACGAACTTATTGCTAATAAAGCTGAAAAGTCAATTATCAAAATTACATATAAAATAATTCATGTATTTGGAATTCAAGCAGAAAATAATAAAAACATTTATTTCATGGATTTTAATTTCGCTAATTTAAAGCTACATCTTAAATCTCAAAATTAACTATTTTAATACAAACACTATATTGATATATGAACAATCTGTAGCGCCTCCAATCACATTATAGGTCATTACACCACTAGCACTAATTGATACATTACTAAATACAGTTGTATCGTACTCAGTAATATAATAATATAAATCAGTGGCAGCTGGCAAATAGGGTACTGATACTGGAGCACCTACGCTTCTAACAGCAGGAGTTGTAAATTGATTTTTATACAATGTATATAAGTCTTTAGTAGCACCGGTCTGATTTGTAGCGGTATTGAACGAAACCGAAGGCATATAAAACCAATTGTTATAACCCATTGGCATACGTACCCACTTAGTGCCATCATTATAATATAAACCAGGTGAAACATAATATTCGAAAAGAGTACCTACAGGTGAAACTGCAGTATTATAAACTGTTAAACCAGCAGTATGTGCTGATGTTGGAGAAGGATTATTTGTGGCTACAAGTGGCACACGAGGAAGCAATAAACCCTTATTTCCTCCACTTATCAAATCTAATACAGCATTAGCATCCGGCGTACTATTACTACCAATAGTAACCTGTGCATTTAAATTAGTTAAACAAATAGCTGCAAATGCAAATGTGATTGCTAATAAAATCTTTTTCATATTCTTTTGTATTTGATGATTATTATTTTTTTGATTTAAAAATTAGATATTTTTTGATTTTAATTTTTTAAATGATATCGTTTTGTATGTTACAAAAATCAGTGCAATAAGCATTAAGAACCATGTTCCATCACCCACCGGACAGTCGTTGTATGTTCCCGGATTATCATTTCCACCACCCGGATTAAAAGGATCTTCATTACCTTGGTTACCTGTACCGAGTGTTTTAAAAGGAGCGCTAACATGGTTCATAGTTATGTCCCTTAAGTTATTACCTGCAAAGTTAACATCATTTGTTGGAACATTTGCATATGAACCCTTGTTTTTTAATAGATAACTTGTGCTTTCTAAAAAAACGCCTCCACTTTGCATTAGTTCATCACCCGATCTTTTATACTCAGGAATAGCTGAATTCTTTGAATCTGAAAAAGACATATTTCCAATTTCAGGACGATTAAATTGACTGATTAATGGAATTGACAAATCGCTAAGCATTTCGCTACCAGCAGCAAAACCATTGTTTTCAGAAGAATTATCTTGCCCTTTGAATTTAGCCGTATTAAACGATGGCAACTCAGATTTTGCATTATTTGCATACGATTGTTGGTCAACCCAAAATCCTAACTCTAATTGCTGTGCGGTATAGCCATCTACATCCGAAGCAACACCTTCAAAGTAATAAATACTTCCTGCTGCTAAGCAAATTGAAGCTATAAACGTAATATATTTCTTAGTTTTCATTTTCTTTATTCGTTTAAGTGACTAATTATTTTTAACGAATTTTGCGTTAGCGTTTCTTGATCCTGAAAGATTTACCATATAAACTCCTTGTCCGATTTTTGCAGGAATAGTCATTTCAGGATAATTATTTACAGTTACATTATTTATCAATCTACCTTGCGTGTCATATATGTTTATTTGGCTACCCATATCTTCGGGTGTTAATAATTTCACATATAATTTATTTTCGTTGTAATATAAATCTAAATTATTTTCAGGTATCTTAATTTCAGTATTTACCGGTTTTTTGAAATACACTAAAAAACGTTCTGGTTTATCATACGATTTTGAATCAAAAGTATAGCTGTCGGTATTTTTCATATCAACCAATTGATGTAGTTTTAAGTCATACAACCAAAGACCTTCCGATTCCAAAGTTTCAAGATATTTAGTAGTAAGTTTAAATTCACCATCAACTTTCGAGGGTTTGAAAGCTAAGACTACACTGTCGGCATTTAATGGAACTCCATTGGCAGACAACATACTTTTGGTTGAAGACAGTGTGTACATTTGAAAAATATCATCATCATTTACATATGCTTTAGCCATATCGTAAGTATCACTTTCGTAAGTTGCTGTTGGTCGAAGTCCTATAGCAGCTAAATCGTAAATGTTTTCATTACTTGATGGCGATACTTTAAAGGTAACTTGATTCTCAACTAAAGTTTTACTTTGTACAGGAGCTGCTTGGCGAACTTCACCAGTACTTGAAGGTGCTGTTTGTGGTTTATTGTGGGCAACATCAGCATGGCGTTGAAGTGCTTTACCTAAACTTATTGTACCGTTTTGAACACTATTTTTTGCTAACCTTACCATAAATACACTCATTGCAGGAATTTCAGAAACATCGGCTACAACGATTGAACCACCTGCACTCGAAATACTTAATGATTGATAAGTAGAAGAACCTGCAGGAAAAACATATATATAAGGTGAAAACACCAAACCACTTGTCTGCATTGTTTGTGCAAGTAGACTTGTAGGAATTGGACATGTATATGAATTACCTACTAATAAGTTAACTGTTGTTGAAGGAGTTGCATTTACTGTATTGGTGTATAGTACGTCATCGGCATATAATTGTTCTAAATAAGGAGTTACTGTATAAACTTTACCATTAAAGTAGTATTTACCTTTATCGTAAAGCGAAGCATTAGGTTCGCCGGTGTACCACAATCCAAATTCAGCTTGTAATGTACTGTAATTAAATCCTTTGGCACGTGGTTTAATTAAATAAGCCTGAGCAGGTGTTAATGTTTCCGCTGCAAGATATACATATTGATCACCATCAATAACGCCATCGGCAGGTGAAGTATCTTTATTTCCATATACATAAGTTGTATGTCCGAAAGTTCCAGTATTTAATGGGCGACGTACCCAGTTACCGGCGTAGTATCCTGAAAGTTGCGTGTTTTTAAATGGAGTAGCAAAACCAAACATTTGAGTTGATCCATCATTAGGACGATAAACAGTCATATTACGTTCTACAACCACACTTCCTAAATCAACTACACTTGAAGAAGCCCCTGCACCTGTAATTCTGAGCGAAGCATCATAGGCATTTGTACCTTTAGCATCAGTAACTACATCCGAACGTAAAATAAAATGACCGGTTTTACCATTTACACGTTTAAGCGTAATTGCATCCACACCTATTTTGCCAGGAAGTACAATTGAATCGTTTGTACTGATTTCGATATTTGGAAAAGCTACATAACGTGTGCCTCTATCAAATGTATTGATATTCTCAGTTTGAGTATTGATGGTTCTGTTTACTCCGGCATCTCTTACAAATCTGAATTTACCTGTAGAAGTTGTTTTAGTATCGCTTCCAACCTGAAAAACAGTAGTTTGTGATTCCTGATAAAAATTACCACCTAATTCGGTAATACCATTATGAACTATTTGTACAGTTCTTCCTGCTACCGTAAATTGACGCATTGCATCAGGCACATACAGCGAAACTCCTGTAGCACCGTTTGGTGCAACATTCATCTGTCCTGTATTTAAAAAGGTAACATTTGTTACTTGCGACTCAACCGTGGTGGTAGTCAGCAACAACATCAAAATAATATAACAAATATAATGTTTCATAAAATGTTATTTTTTAATTATTATAGTTCGATTTTATTTATTTAAAATTTGAAAAATGAGTGTTTTTAAAAAACCAAAAAATCATTTAAAAATTAAAGTTTTAAATTCACAAAAACACTTCGAAAATTTATTTTTTAACTAACACTTCTGTTCGACGTGCGCTATTACAAATTACTTGCCAAAAATTGTCATTATTGAATATGCAATAAATATATTTTTTTAAACATGCATTTATCATTGTTTTATAGGCACTTATGAAAATAAAACTATTAGTTATTTATTATTAATATATGTAATTATATGTATATTTCAAAAATTAATCAATTTTGATTTTAAGTCAACATGATTGTTAATTTCTTCAATAAATCTAAATTTTAATGAAATTTCAAATTGATTATTGTTTAAATTAAATCCAAATAAGAACTCAACAAGTCATCAATAATAATTCAAACAAGCAATTAAATATTAACAAATACTTGTTCTGAAATCCCACTTTTACAAATTCCTTGCCAAATAAAATTATTAATATATATTAACTTTTATATTTCTGTATATCAGCACTTTAAAAATTTCAATTAAACTAAAATTAATAGTTAATAAAATTTTAAAAAATAATTTGCCGTTGGAAATAGTTTAAATTCTATTCTGAATTTTAATCCAAATTGAATGAAAGGATGTTGATTAATTAATTAGAAGGGAAAGGACTAAGAATCATAGTCAATTTTAACTATGATTTATTTACTAATTGGTTGGTAATATAAACGGAATCTCAAAATTTATTTCATGTAAGTGCATGATGGAAATTAGTTTATAAATATGAATCAATGACGTTTTTAAAGTATTTTCAATGAAATAAGGGAAAGACAAGAGGTGAAATTCTTACTACTAAGGGTCAAGAACAATTAAAATTAGGTATTTAAAACCTTAGTCCCTATGTTTGTAAAATGAAACGCTGAAAATTGCATAAGTCCCAAGAGTATTATAATTTTGAGAAACCAAACTTAAAACATAAAACTCAGGAACTTATGCAAACACAAAGAAAAGAATTAAATTTTGAAGGTCAAAGTATTTTTGTAGGTATTGATGTGCATTTAAAAAGTTGGAATGTTTCAATTTTCACAGAGCATTTACACCACAAGACTTTTAATCAATTGGCAAGTGCTGACTTACTTTCAAATTATTTAGGCTTAAATTTTCCCGGAGCGAACTATTACTCAGTTTATGAGGCTGGATTCAGTGGTTTTTGGATTCATAATAGATTGAAAGAATTGGGTATCAATAATATTGTGGTTAATCCGGTAGATGTGCCTACAACAGGCAAGGAAAAAATGCGCAAGACTGATAAAATTGACAGCAATAAATTAGGGCGTTCTCTTCGAGCAAAAGAACTTGAAGGTATTTATATACCAAGTCAGAAAAGCTTAGAGGATCGATCATTAATTCGAGTTCGTAGTTCGATAGTCAAAGATATGGTAAGACTAAAACTCCGGATTAAATCAATGCTTCGTTTTCATGGAATTGATTTTCCTGCTGAATTTCAAAACAAAGGTAGTCATTGGTCTAAACGTTTCATGAATTGGCTCAAAGAGATTCAACTCCAACATGCCAGTGGAACTTATGCTTTGAATTCATTGATAAGTCAGGCTGAACAGCAACGAGCTTTATTACTTGCTACTACAAAAAGAGTAAAAGAATTATCACAAAGCGATGCTTACGTAAAAAAGATGGAATTAATAACAAGTATTCCAGGGGTGGGCATAATTACGGGTATGCTCTTTCTGACAGAGATAGAAGATATAAATCGATTTGAGAATCAAGATAAGTTTGCAGGTTTAATAGGGATAGTGCCAAACTGCCATTCAACAGGAGAGGATGAAAGAAAGGGTGAAATAACTCCTCGTGGTCATAATTATTTGCGTAAAGCATTAATAGAAAGTTCGTGGATAGCAGTATGTAAAGATCCGGCATTGAGCAAGGCTTTCTCTGATTACTGCAAACGCATGGAACCTAACAAAGCAATAATACGAATAGCACGAAAAATTACAAACAGAATTTATTCTGTTTTAAAGAATGAAAAGAAATATGAACCAAGAATTGTATAATAAAACCTACAAACAAACTAAAAATTTGAAGTGACCACTAACGCTACTTGCAGCAATGTCTGCTTTCCTTAGTCTGTGGCACTTCTTACTTACTAACTAAAACAGAGAACTGTAGCATAGTCTACTCATAGAAGGTTGTTTGGTAGGTACTTATAAATGATGATTCTTACTGGAATTTTACTAAGTTGACAATTGGGTTTTCTTAGGCCATAAAGCGAAACCAGTAATAGTAAAAAGGGCCAGCAAATTGCCAGCCCATAATCTGTTACTGTATAACGCAGAAAGTTTATTGCTAATAGGTTGCTCCCCAGCAGAGCCTATTTCCTCTTCAACTTTCTGATTACAAAAATAATAAAAGTTTTTGAAATATATTAATAAAAAATAAAATCGCTCTTGAGATTTGGATTACAACATAGAAGTAGTTAAAATTCAACAAGCAAAACACCCTTATTAGATTCGCTGATTTTCAATTCACTTATTTATATGGTATTGAAATTTGAAATTGATTATCTAAACCTAAGTGGTATATGAATACTAAATTTTCTTTGGACAAGTGTTTACTATAGCATTTTAGAATTTTGACAAGTCATTTGGAATTCGATTGGAAAGTTGATTCTTAAATTAAGCAAGTGATTTTTCATATAATCTAATCTAATTCATATATTTAACTACAAATACATAAATCTAAATTTTAAAAAAATGGATTGTATTATACTATATGCACAAACATTATAGCTCAATATTTTACTATATATGTTTATATGCATTTATATACCTCATGTTGGTATTAAAATTTTTTATTAAATATTCTGAAGGGATAATAGTTGGATAAAACCTTACAAGTTTAGCAAAGTTGAAAATATCAAATAAATCGTCCCTTTAGTGGTTCGTACAAACATTAGATTGTTCAATCCCATTCGGAGGTTGAGTTTGTTATCAGTTTATATACCCTGTACTTACTACGGGGTTGATCAAACTTGCCTCTGGCAGGCAGTTTCAACGTCTTCGGCGTTAAGATTTAAATGAATCGCATAATGGATTATTATATAATGGCAAAAAAAATTGAAAGAATTTATTATGTAAATAAAAAAGATTATTTTTGTACATAATTTAAATTACAATATTTTGAAAAACATTTTAATTTTGATCTTGATTGTTTTATCATTAAACAATTACTCGCAAGTACCTACAAATGGATTAATTGCTTATTATCCATTTAATGACAATGTGAATGATCTCAGCGGAAATAATTTACATGGAATAAATTATGGTGCAACTCTTACAACAGACAGATTTGGAAATCCTTATAGCGCATTTTATTTTAACGGAACAAATGCATATGTTGATTTAGGAACAAATAAGATATTAAATCCTGCGAATATAACAGTATGTTGCTGGTTCAATACAAGTTATAAGACTTCTAATGTAATGCAACTATTAAGATGGCGAAATTATGGATATAGCTTATCGATTTTTGGTAACTCGATGTATCCTAGCGGATTACTGGTTTCATATTACAACAATAGTTATTCAAATTATATTTTAAATGATGCATCAAAAATAGATTATACAGATGGACAATGGCATTTTGCAGCATTTACTTATGATAGTATAAATGCTAATTTTTATATAGACAATAAATTGATAAATACAGTTAATCAGTATTATAAAGCACCTTTATTTTTCAATTCAGGTAGTATGGCAATAGGTAGAGATGGAGACTATGATGGAAAATATTATATAGGAAAAATTGATGACATTAGGATTTATAACAGATCTTTGAATAAAAATGAAATATCATCATTATTTTATGAATGGTTACAAGCCGGAAATAAAGAATTTACAAATAAAAGCATTAAAGTATTTCCAAATCCAACGAACAATATCTTCGAGATTGATTTGGAAAATAAATTTTACATGATTAAAAACTATAAAATTAATATCGTAAATAGTTCAGGACAATCAGTTTACAAAGCAATAATTAATAAACAACGAACTTTAATTAATCTTTCAAAATGGGCTACAAAAGGTATTTATATAATAAATTTGAAAGATGAAAATAATGCTATTGTAGCAATTGAAAAAATAATTTTAAATTAGATTTAACATTGAAATTAAATAAACTCTTAATACAAAACAAGCAAGCATTTTTAATTTGCTTGCTTGTTTTGTATTAAAATGATAAAAAATATATTTTATTCATTCTTAGATTCTAACAAATCTCTTGCATTCTGAAGCGAAGCAGCTGTAAGCATCTTTCCACTAAGCATTTGAGCTAATTCCTGTACCCTTTCTTCAGCCGATAATTTTTGAATGAAAGTTTGAGTATGAAATCCGGATTCATCTTTAAATACACGATAATGGTTTTTACTTTTCGCAGCAATTTGTGGTAAATGTGTTATGGTAATCACCTGCATTGTTTTACTCATATTATGCATAATCTCACCCATCCTATGTGCAATTTCGCCGGAAACTCCGGTATCTATTTCATCAAAAACTATGGTTGGCAAATCAGATTTATGTGCGACTAAGTACTTAATTGACAACATTAAACGTGATATTTCACCTCCGGATGCAATTAACTGAACAGGTTGAACCGGCCTGTTCTTGTTTGCAGAGAATAAAAATTGCACCTCATCAAGTCCACGAATGCTAAAGT
This sequence comes from Paludibacter jiangxiensis, assembly GCA_945870155.1. Lineage (GTDB taxonomy): Bacteria > Bacteroidota > Bacteroidia > Bacteroidales > Paludibacteraceae > Paludibacter > Paludibacter jiangxiensis_A. The sequence continues at coordinate 26,919 of CAMBSB010000043.1, forward strand.
CGGACAATTCCGAAATTTGAACTTGAAATTGAATATTGGGAATGCCAAGTTGAATCAACTGATTTTTTAAGAAATCTTCGATAGGTGCAATCGCAGCAATTCTGCTATTTGTTAATAATTTAGCATTTATTTTAAGTTGATCGAGGCTATCTGCAATTTTATTTTTAAGAGCTTGCAGCTCCTCATCGTAGTTTTCAATTCTTAACAATTGCTTTTCTAAATCATCTTTGATACTAATTAACTCTGATACAGTAGCAACTTTGTACTTTTTTTGCAAAGTGTACAATTCACTCAGTCTATTTTCAACCCACTCCAAACGCGAAGGATTGAACTCTACTTTTTCAGAAAACGCTGAAACTTCTAACTTAATGTCCTTCAGTTCAATATATGCAGTATGAATTCTATCTATCCAATTGTTACCGGTAGAAACATACGTTTTAATACGTGAAAGTGCCGCTAAAACATCTTTCAGCATTGGAATAACCGATTGATCCTCGTCTAACAGAATTTGCACATTATTTAATTCAGTTTTAATTTCTTCGGAATGACTTAAAGTTTCCTGCTCTTGTTCAAGTTCTTCTTGTTCATTTGCAAGCAAGTTGGCATCGCTTAACTGTTTAAACTGAAATTGCAAATAATCTAAATCACTGGCTTGCTTTGAAGCTATTTGTTGTAACTTTTTAAGCTCGTTTAATTGACTTTGCCAAAGTACATAAGAGTCAGAATAAATTCGTTGTAAATCAGTATTTTGTGCAATTGTATCCACCACTTCTAATTGATATGATTCATTTGAAAGCAAAAGATTATCGTGCTGTGAATGAATATCAATTAATTTGTTCGAAAGTTCTTTTAGTATTATCAATGAAACAGGTGTGTCGTTGATAAAAGCCCGGGATTTACCACTGGCAAAAAGTTCACGCCGAATAATGCAAAGATTATTCTCTTTATCTAAATCATTGTCAATAAGGAATTTATCTAAATACTTATAATCCGAAATATCAAAAACGGCTTCTATGACACATTTTTCTGCATCATTTTTAACTGATTTCAATTCGGCACGTTGCCCTAATATAAGTGATAGAGCGCCCAAAATAATTGATTTACCTGCACCGGTTTCACCTGTAATAGTTGAAAAACCTTTGTCGAAATCAATGTTTAATTCAGATATTAAAGCATAATTAGAAATATATAAAGATTTGATCATATTTGATAAATTAAAAAATGCAAGAATTAAAGTACAATATTTTGATATAGTAGTAAATTGAATGTAGAAACAAAACAAATATTCAATAAAAACAAATCATTAATTCAATATACTTTCATATCGGGTTGTTTGAGTTGGATTTATATCAGTTAAAACTTGAACAACATCTTTTTTCTCTTTCTCAGTTGATTTTTTAAATATATTAATCAATTCATCGGACTTTGCATCCATAAACGACGCGATTACAATGGCCGATGGTCTGGCTCTATTAGCTTCTCTAACTAAAGGTAAGCCCTCAGCTATCTTTGCTCTACCGTTTACAGCATTTATCGACATTTCATCCAATCCCAATCGGTGATAATCATAAAAGAACGAACGGAATTTTTTAAATGCTTCATCCATCAAATTATTGGTAAGTGCATATCTGTTTTTTGTGCTTTCAAAAGCTTTCCAACCTTTATAACTGAGTGATTGAGCAGCATTTACAATAGACTCAGCCGATTGAAAATATGGCGTACCTCCAAAGCGTGTATACGAATCCATGTCATAGCCAATTATCAAATAAGAATAATATGCTAAAACTGCTGTAAGATTGGATGTAATGGTATTAGCATTTAATTCTAACTGATCGAATTCTTTGTATTCAAAATCGAATTCATTGTCCTTGAAATTAAACAAAGTGGTATTGTAACTGGTATTATAAACCGGACGGCGCGATTGTATCTGAATTTCAGTTGTAAAATTATCGCCATCTAACTTTTTTACGATGATGGTCATCGAACATTCTATCCGTTCTGCATTGGCATAGGTCAATTCTGTCCAACGTCTATTGTTGACAAATTCAGAAATTGATTTTTGTAAAGTATTGAATACAGCCTTGTTAGAACCAATTATTTGATCGGAATTTATTTGCACATTGCAATTTAATTCCTGAGCATGAATTATAATAACAAAAAACGAAGCAAAAAAAGCGAAAATTATCTTTTTTATCATAGTTGAAATCAAAAAGTTTATAATTAAAATATCAATGTATTAATCTCATTTACAATATCATAAGCAACTGAGAGTTTTGTTTTCAAATCAAATTTTCGCATAAAACCAGAACGATGGATAATTGAAACTTTATTGGTATCGAAACCAAATCCGGAGTTTGGATCCTGTAAAGAGTTCAAAACAATAAAGTCAAAGTTCTTTCTTTCCATTTTTTCTTTGGCATTGGCTTCTTCATTTGATGTTTCTAGCGCAAAACCAACCAAAAATTGTTCATGTTTTTTAATCTTACCTACCGCAGCAGCAATATCTAAGGTAGGTTTTAATTCCAAAATTAAATTATCCTTTTCTCGTTTAAGCTTGTTTTCATTTAACACAATCGGCGTAAAATCGGCTACAGCAGCACAAAGTATTGCACCATCCATGGTTTCGAATTTACTCATAACAGCTTTATACATCTCATTAGCCGATTCAACATTAAAGCGCTTAATATTAGGATGTTTGGCACTCATGTATACAGGACCGCAAATCAAAGTAACTTCAGCACCTTGTTTTGCACATGCTTCGGCAAGCGCAAAACCCATCTTACCCGATGAATAATTACCTACAAAACGTACAGGATCTATCTTTTCGTATGTCGGGCCTGCGGTAATAAGTATTTTTTTTCCGAGCATATTTTTGGGCTCAAAATAATCGTCAATAAATTGAACAATATTCTCAGGTTCTTCCATGCGCCCTTTGCCTTCGAGACCACTGGCTAAATGCCCAACAGTAGGTTCAATAATTTTGTTACCATAAGATTTTAATATCTCAATATTCTTGCGGGTTGAAGGATGTGCAAACATATCTAAATCCATTGCAGGTGCTACAAACACCGGACATCTTGCTGACAAATAGGTGGTTAGCAATAAATTATCGGCTACTCCATGCACCATTTTGCCTATAGTATTGGCAGTAGCCGGAGCAATTATGTATGCATCAGCCCACAGCCCCAAATCAACATGACTATTCCAATCACCATTTTCGGGATTAAAAAAATCGACTAAAATAGGATTTTTCGACAATGTAGCCAATGTTAAAGGAGTAATAAATTCTTTTGCTAAAGGCGTCATAATTACTTTAATTTCAGCACCTTCCTTTGCCAACAATCGTATCAATTGAGCCGATTTATAAGCTGCAATACTGCCTGTAACTCCTAATATTATTTTTTTTCCTTGCAACATAAGTCTTTTATTTAAAACAAATTGATTTCGCCAAAAACTTAAAATAGTGTATATCTTATCATTTTTGTATTTACAAAAATACAAAAATGAATTGAACTTTGAATAAATAAAAATAGATAAAAGAATAATAGTCGGATTAGAACATTATTCTTTTATCTATTTCTATGGTATTTTGAAACATAAATGTTCCAAAAAATTGACAGTTAAATTATTTTAATTTACTCTCTTTCACCGGGTTACGATAATAAACTTTATCTTCGATAAACTCCTGAGTTGCTATAAGTACAGCTTTTGGTAGTTTTTCGTAGTAACGTGAAATTTCAATTTGCTCGCGATTTTCAAAAACTTCTTCAATATTATCGTTCATTGAATTAAACTCCTGCAATTTTTTATCCAACTCAATTTTCACTTCAGCACTAATCTGATTTGAACGTTTGGCGATAATTTTTACTGTTTCATATACATTTCCCACATTTTCGCTGATTGTATTCATATCGCGAGAAATAGTGTTAGTTGGTACATTTAATTTTTTATGTTCCATATTTGTATTATTTAATTTTTTACAATTTTCTTCGATTCGTTAAATATTTTGTCTGCTTGTTTTTTTAGTTTTCCCTCCGGAAACTCATTTACGAAATTATAGTATTCGTCAATGGTATTATTATATCTTTCAATTTTTCTTTCAGGGATGCTTTGAACTGCCTGTTGATATTTAGATTCTAAAATTATCATTGAAAGTTCTTCACGATAAATGGTGGAAGGAAACTTCTTCAATGCATTTTGAGCAGTAATTACAGCCGACTCGTAATTATTCCCCATATAATTTCCCAAATTAAAATATAATTTAGAATTGATATAATATTTATGCGCTAGTTTGTTATTCAATTCATCTAGCAATTTTATAGCTTCCGGAACTCTTTCGCTTTCGGGATAAATATCTACAAATTCCTGTAATGCTGCAATTGCACTTATTGTTGAGGCTTGATCCAAGCGCGAATCGGGTGAATCGAGATAATAACAATAACCAATCATGTATTTCGATTCGATAATGTATTGCCCTTTAGGATAGGTCTTTACATAAGTTTTAAAATACTCTGATGCTGTAAAATAATCTTTTTGACCTAAATATGATTTAGCAACATAATTTAAAATTGTTTCAGAGCGTTCAGTACCTTTAAAATAGGTGGCAATTTCATCGAATAAAGTCGAAGCACGCATGAAATCGCCTTTATCAAAATATGCAACGGCAGCTGTATATTTAACTTCGGGATCAGTGCTTTTCAGAATTTTTTGATATTCACCACATGAAGTAAATACTAATAAAGAAAACAGAAGTAATAACGAATAGTTTTTCATAATGAAATTTGGACTGCAAAAGTAGTTAATATATTGCTAATAAAAAAATAATATGCGTTAATTTAGGTTTTTATGAGATTATGGCTTTTATCAAAACCTTTAAAATGAGTAAAAAATGAGTAAAACATGAGTTTGTAAACCAAATCATGTCATAATTTATATGTTATTCAACTAAATATTTCTTAAAACCCGGAGAATAAGTAACTTGATACTTACCATCTTTATCAGTATAAATTAAATAACAATCCATGTTAGGAACTCGTTTGCAAAGGCTCATGGCGCTATCAACACCCATTACCATAAAAGCGGTGGCATAAGCATCGGCTTGCATCGAAGTTGGAGCTATAACCGTAGCACTTAACAAGTTATGCTGAACAGGAAAGCCTGTACGCGGATC
>CAMBSB010000044.1 GCA_945870155.1 Paludibacter jiangxiensis
CAAAGGCAAAGTATTGGTGGGCGAAGTAAGTATGGTAAATGATGATAGCAACGACAATTGTTTTTACGAAGAAATAGGTCGCTTTCCCATTATTGAAGAAGATGAACAGCCTATGCACTTATTAGCAAGTGATTATGCAAAATTTTTGAACTAAATCCTCAATCCATTAAATTCACACTTTCTCCCCCTTTAGGGGGCTGGGGGGCATATATCATGAAGAAAATAATCGTATCTGGTGTAGGTTGCTGTTTGGTCGATTTGTTGTACAGCAATATCGACTTTTCGAGTCCTGCTTTTCAAAAATACATTTCCTTACAGCGTGGCGATGGAGGTTTAACTCCCGGCCAGTTAGTTTTCAACGAAGAGTTTGTGCAGTTTGCCGGTGCTCCTTTCGAGACATTAGTACAACAAATTACAGGCGGTCGAACTCCCGACAAAACCAATATCGGTGGACCATCTATCGTTTCGCTTATTCATGCGGCACAAATGACTGATTGTCACACTTGCGAAGTTCGCTTTTATGGAAAAGCGGGGACAGACCAAGCGGGCAAATATTTGGTGGATGCACTTGCCAAAACACCCGTTGTGCTGCACGATTTTACGTTGAATGACAATATTACACCTTCCACAGTGGTGCTTTCAGACCCAAACTACGACAATGGACATGGCGAACGTATGTTTATCAATTCTATTGGTGCAGCTTGGGATTACAAACCTGAACAGTTGGACGAGGCGTTTTTCAAATCGGACATTGTGGTTTTTGGAGGAACGGCTTTAGTGCCTCAAATTCACGACAATTTGACTTATTTATTGAAAAAATCGAAAGCAAACGGCTGCATGACTATCGTGAATACCGTTTTTGATTTTCGCAACGAAAAACTGAATCCGACTCAAAAATGGCCTTTAGGTAGCAGCGACGAAAGTTACGCCTATATCGATTTACTTATTGCCGATCAGGAAGAAGCATTGCGATTAAGTGGAAAAAGTACAACCGAAGCCGCCATTGCGTTTTTCATCGACAAAAAAATACCTGCATTTATTTTGACCAATGGATCGAATCCGGTAACGGTTTATTCAAATGGAAAATTATTCCAACAATTAGAACTAAGTAAATTTTCGGTATCCGAAAAAGTGGTTGAAGAACTCAAGACCAATAAAAATGGCGATACTACTGGTGCTGGCGATAATTTCGTTGGTGGAGTTATTGCTTCCATAATGAACCAGTTACAGTGCGAAAAACGCAATCTTAATATCAAAGAAGCAGTTTCGTGGGGCGTGGTTTCGGGTGGGTATGCTTGCTTTTATATGGGTGGAACCTATTTCGAACAAAGTGGTGGCGAAAAGTTAAGCAAAATAAAACCTTATTACGAATTGTACAAACAACAACTCAATGGTTAATCAGAATCAAATAGTCATTTTTGGGGCAGGAAAAATTGGTCGCTCTTTTATAGGGCAGCTTTTCGGATGCAGCGGTTACGAGGTGATTTTTATCGATGTTGATCCGGTGATTATTGCCGGACTGAACGAAAAAGGAAGCTACCGTGTCATAATCAAAGGCGAAACTGATGAAGAAATCATAGTTCCAAATGTATCTGCCATTTCGGCCTTAGATAAAGAAAGCGTGATTAAAGCCGTTTCGAAAGCCGGGATTTTAGCAGTTTCAGTAGGCAAAAATGTACTGGAACGCATTTTGCCTGTAATTGCCGAAGGATTGGAGCTCAGATATAAAAATGACACAGGAACTCCGCTGGATATTATTTTAGCAGAAAATATGCGCTCGGCAGCTGATTTTGTAAAAAACATATTTATCCAAAATCTACCTGAAACATTTCCAATCGACAAATTAGTAGGATTGGTTGAAACCAGCATTGGCAAAATGGTACCCATTATTCCGCAAGCAGAATTGGAAAAAGATCCGTTGGTAGTTTTTGCCGAAGCATACAATTCATTGATTTTGGACGAGAAAGGATTCCGAAATGCAATTCCAAACGTAAAGGGATTGGCTCCCAAAAGCAATATCAAGGCTTGGGTAGATCGCAAAGCCTTTATTCATAACCTGGGACATGCCACAGCTTCGTACTACGGCTACTCCAAACATCACGAAGCGGTGTATATGTACGAAGTGCTCGACGACCCCCAAGTGCTGAAGTTTACACGGTTGGTTATGCTGCAATCGGCTGAAATACTGTTGGCTGCTTACCCCGACGATTTTACCATGGAAGGGTTGGAAGCTCATATCGATGATTTGCTCCATCGTTTCCGGAACAAATCATTGAAAGATACCATCTTTCGTGTGGGGATGGATTTACCGCGCAAACTTGGTTCCGACGATCGCTTTATGGGTGCGGTACATTTGGCAATGGAACATAACCACCCTTACAATCTTATTATGGAAGCAATGGCTTACGGATTTTTATTTAAAGCAACCGACGAAAACGGAAAACCCTTTGCAGCCGATAATTTATTCTTAGATGCATTTACGCAAGGTATTCATCAAGTGTTTGTTAATCTTTTGGATTACAATATTCAATCCGACAAGCAGATAACAAATTGGTTTGTCACGAAAATGTTTAATTAATAAACAATGAAAAAACCAGGAGGCAAATATATGATAGCAAGTAGCTTAACAGCAGCACTAGGAGGGTTGTTGTTTGGCTTCGATACAGCGGTTATATCAGGAACAATTCCGTTTATAACTAAGTATTTTCAGCTGTCAGATGCTATGCTGGGTTGGGCAGTAAGTTCGGCTTTAATTGGCTGCATCTTTGGCTCAGTTAGTATAGGCAAACCCGGCGATATTTTTGGAAGAAAACTGATGTTGAAAGTACTTGCTTTATTTTTTATTATTTCATCCATTGGCACAGCATTTTCGCAGACATTGACCCAATTTGTGATTTTCAGATTCATTGGTGGTTTAGCCATTGGTGGTGCATCAGTTTTGTCGCCTTTGTATATTTCCGAAATATCGCCTGCAAAAATACGGGGACGATTAGTTTCAATTGGTCAGCTTGCTATTGTAAGTGGTATTCTAATCTCCTTTTTTTCGAATTATTTTTTGATAAATACCGGCGAAAATAATTGGCGTTGGATGTTTTTGGCTGGTGGCGTTCCGGCTCTTGCTTTTTTTACACTGCTATTTTTTATCAGTTCCAGTCCAAGATGGTTAGTAATGGTTGGCGAAACCGAAAGGGCCAACTTAGTTATCAAAAAATTAAACCCAGATGAAAATTGTGACTATATATTGGAAGAAATTGTCCAATCAATACAACTGGAATCGGTAAAAACTGAATCTTCAGTTTTATTTCAAAAACCTTATCTCAAAGTAGTTTTTATTGGAATTATTGTTGGAGCAATGGGAGCATTAACCGGTATCAACACGTTAATGTATTATGCTCCTACAATTTTCCAATCCGTTGGATTTTCGAGCGATTCAGCATTGTTACAAACGGTAATAATGGGAGCTTCAAACCTGATTTTTACCATGATTGGTATGACCATGATTGACAAATTCGGTCGGAAATTTTTATTGATGCTTGGTGCGCTTGGTATGTCGTTATTTTTATTGCTCATTGCGTTGAATGTGGTATTCGGTTTATTGGGACCTTTTGCTCTTTTAGCCTGTATAATAGGCTATCAGGCTATGTTTGCATCCACAATGGGTGTGGTAATGTGGGTATTGCTTGCCGAAATGTTTCCGAATAATATACGTGCCAGAGCTTCATCAATAGGCTCTTTTACCAATTGGGTATTTAATGCTGCTATTTCTTTTTTATTTCCTGTTATTATAGGTTTTTTTGGCACATCAACCGAAGGAAATAAAATAGGATTAGGTGTTGTTTTCTCATTTTACGCAATAATTACCTTGCTAAGTTTCTTTTTCTACAAAAAATATCTGATTGAAACAAAAGGAAAAACACTGGAACAAATTGAAAGACTAGTTTTAAAAAACTGATTATGAATTCGAAGCAACGCCTTTTAAACGCTATTGAACGAAAACCTACTAAATGAACCTATTAACAACATCTTTTTCGTTATGAAATACATGCCCATCCTTTTGTTTTTATTTTTTACTTCGGTGAAAGTTTTTTCACTGGAAGTAAATCCTAATTTGGCAACTAAGGAAAATGGTATTATGATCGAAGCATCTTCAACAGCTTCGCCTGCATGGGTTACAACGCCGGATAATATTCTGGATGAACGTATGCAACTTCGCTGGGAACCTATCTTTGAAAAAGCAGGTGCATGGATTTTATTAAAATGGCAAAAGACTCAAATTATCAGTGAATTATGGATTGCAGCTAAAGCTACACCCTACGATTTTTTACTCGATCCCTATATGCGTACTTCCAACTATTTAGTTCCAAAGAAAGTAAAACTTACTTTTTCGGATGGTTGTAGCATGGAAACCGAACTTCGTTTAGATACTTATCTTCAATTGATTACCTTGCCAAAACCACTAACAACAACTTTTGTGAAAGTTGAAATTATATCTGTTTGGGAAAACTCCGGGATTAATAATACCGGACTTTGCAAAGTAATGGCTTTCTCCAAACCTTCAATTTCGACAATTCAGGTGAATGTTTTCGAAATGTATGATGTGAAGGGTGAAAAGCCTGTTCAGTCGGCAAAAGTTGAAATAATCAATCCCGGAGCAACTATCCGAAATTCAAAACTTCAGATATTCAATGAAGCAGAGCTATTTGAACAAATTTCGCTTGATGAAATTCCTGCAAAATCAACTACAGTTCAGCAAGTCTGGATACCGGCTGTTTTTGTTGAAAGCAAGTTGACTTTTAAAATTTCAACTACTGATAAACTGTTTAAATCAGAGCAAACAATTGTGGTGAAACCTTATTCAAAGAATTATTTTGACGGTGGTAAATTCAATATTATATGTACAAATCACAATGATTTGGGCTGGTTGGATACACAGCCCGTTACAGCCGATTATCGTTCTAATGAGCTTATAATTCCTGCATTGGATTTGATGAAACAAGATCCTGATTTCAAATACACTATGGAATCAATTGAATATTTGAAGGAATTTCTTGTTCGTCAGCCCGAACGAAAAGAAGAAATGGCTCAACGAATTCGAGAAAAACGCTTCAATTTCGGAGCTGGATTTATTCAAAATCTTCAGGTTCATGTTGGGCAAGAAAAATTGATTCGTCAGTTCTATCTTGGTCGACGCTGGTTGATTGAAAATTTACCAGGTTGCGATTCTAAACTTTATTTCAATACCGATGTGCCAGGATTTACGTATCAATTACCCCAAATTTTAAAAAAATCGGGCATTGATTTTATGGTACAAGGTAGAATGGCTTGGGGTTTCTATAATTGGATGGGCTTGGATGGTACGATCATTCCTATGTATGCATTCCGGTACTCAGTTCCCTACGGTTTGATGAATCCGGTGAATAATACCGGTTGGCTCAAGTTTATGAATGAACGTGAGTATTTTTACAAACCACATAAGTTACCAAATTGGATGTTATATGATTTTAATGCAGATTATATGCCACCGTGTCCCGACATTATTCCTTTTGTGAAAAATCAGAATATTGCTATGGAAAAATTTGCTGGTAAATGGAATGAAAATTTTGCAAATGATAGTACCAAGCAAATAGAACCGGCCAAAATCCAATTTGTAGAGCCGGAAAGTGCCATTCGTGAAATTTTTGCCAATAAAACTCCAAGCGTTGAAACACTAAAAGGAGACTGGCCAATGTCATGGGCTTATTACGATGAACCGGGCAACCGCGAAGGATTATTGATGGGGCGCAAGGGTCATAACGAATTGTTAACGGCAGAAAATTTGTTCTCCTGGTTAAAAATTCTAGGGATTTCTACCAATAATTTCAACGGAAAAATGGAACAAGCCTGGTTGGCAAATTGTTGGCCTGACCATGGTTGGGGCGGAAATCGTGGCACTACAACCGACAGTATTTATGTTGCTTCGTACAAAAAATCGCTTCTATTGGCAAAAGAACTTACCTATGAAGCAGGGTCTAAACTATTGAATTCCTTGTCAAAAGGGATTAAGAATCAAATTCCGGTTTTAGTTTTCAATTCAAAAAGTTGGGAACGAACCGAAATTGCTAAATGTACCATTTCTTATCCCAACGATTGGAAGGGATTGAGCTTGCAAGATGAAAATGGAAATACTATTCCCGTTGAAATTATTACACATTTGCCTGAAAAACATTTTATTGAACTCGCATTTTTAGCAAAAAACATACCTTCGTTTGGATTTAGAAATTTCGTTGTTTCAGCGGCAAAATCTTTTCCAAAAGGCAATTCAATTATTTCAGGCGATTCGATTGAAAATGAACAATTAATGGTCAAATTCGGTGCTGGAGGCATTTCTTCAGTTTATGATAAAATAAAGCAACATGAGATTCTTAAAACGGATAAGTTCTTTGGGGGCGAAGTGATTCAGTTAGGTGCGCCAGACATGGCTTGGGAGTCGCTTTCCAGAATTGATATGACTGAATTTGATAAAACAAGTCAGCATAGTTTCAAAACTATTCGTGCCGAAGAAAGTCCTATTCGCTTTATTATCGAGAAAGAAGCCACCTTTAATCATTTCACGCTACGCGAACGATTTATTCTGAATAAACACAGTCGGGAATTAATCGTTGAGGCTGATGTTTTGAATTGGAGTGGAGAAAAGGAGCGTGAATTACGGATTCTTTTCCCCTTAAACATGGACAAAACTTTTAGAGCCAGCTACGAAATCCCTTTTGGAACGGTTGAAATGGGACGCGATGAAGTAGATTATTCGTTGTTGCCAAACAACTATGAATGTCAGTTTGGTGAACGATACGCCCGCAATGACCTACCTTTTCGGGAAGCTGTAAACTGGGTTGATGTCTCCACCGGAAACTACAAAGGCAATGGTTGTACATTTGCCTCCGACATGACGGTGCATTTATTTAAAGATGAGACAACCAATGCCGTTGATTATCCAATTGTTCAGCATGTTATGTTGTCAACAAGGCGGAGTTTAGCCTGGAATCCTGATTATTGGTTTACGCAAGCAGGAAATCATAGTTACCGAATGGCACTTTATCCACATGAAGGAAATTGGCGATTGGGTTATAAAAATGGTATAGCTTTCAATGCACCTTTGATGACCTGGACTGGAAAAGCTGAAGATGAAAAAGACTCAAATATATCCATTTCAAAAAGTTTAATCGAAGTTCAACCAGCAAATATCGTTGTTTCTGCTTTAAAACCGGCAGAAGATGGAACTGGACTTATCCTTCGTTTGTATGATGCCGAAGGAAAATTTACTTCAGCTCAGATAAAGGGATTCAGACCATTTACAAAAGTTAGCATAACTGATATGCTTGAATATAATCCGAAAGAAATACCGGTACAAGCTGACGGTTCAATAAGTATTGAGATAAAACCCTGGGAAATCGTAAACTTAAAAATTGAGTTATGAATCAAAACAAACTCAAACTCGATAATTCAGTTTCTATGATAGAAATCAACCTTGAAGGTGGAAGTTATATCGATTTTAGGCTTAAAACAAATCCTGTAAATCCTCTGAATTGGCGTTATAATAGTGACGATGGACTTGCTTTCGAAGGGCATTTTATATGTTTCGACCGCTGGGGACCACCGTCGTTAAGCGAATCTGACAATGGTTTTAAACATCACGGCGAAGCAAGCTCTGTAATGTGGGATGTTCTTACAAAAGATGGAAATCAAGATGTCTCAACAAATTGTACGATGCAATGCAGATTGCCAATGGCTGGATTGGAATTGACACGAAAAATTAATTTGTCAGCACATTTTCCGGTATTTAAGGTAACGGAGACAATTAAAAACAGGAACAATAATGGTCGGATTTTCAATATAGTTCAGCATGTCAGCATTGCTCCGCCATTTCTTGACAACTCAACTCTTTTTGATACTAATGCTGTGAAAGGTTTTGAGGACAAAGAAAATGGCACGCTAAATCAAGAAGAACCGATTTTCATTTGGCCCAATGCGATTGATAAAAATAACAAAAGTAACCTTCGGATTTTCGATAATACATGGCCTCGGGTTTGCACTTTCCTTTTTGAAGAAAAAGACGAATATGCGTGGGTGTCAGCTGCCAATCCTGCTAAGAATTTACTATTGGCTTATTGTTGGAAAAGTGTTGAATATCCGTGGATAAATTTTTGGCGTTCGATGGAGAATGGTATTCCAAAGGCTTTTGGGATGGAATTTGGAACCACTGGTTTACATGAACCTATGCCTATTGTTGCAAAGAAAGGAAAGATATTTGGTCAAAATATATATGATTTTATTGACTCAAACGAAGCAATTACCAAATCTTTTATTGCCATTTTAGCAGAAATTCCAACTGATTATAAGGGCGTAAAAAACATACAAATCGTTGATTCTAAAATTATTATTAAAGAAAAGGGAAGTTCCGATTTGATTAATTATAAGTTATCAAAATCCATTACATTATGAAACTTAACCGATATATACACAAAACTGTGTTTCTGCTTTTTATTTTAACAGGCAACGTTATTCTGCTTCCGGCTTACAGTTTGGAGCAGAAAAGGATGAAAAACAGAAGTTCTTCAAAAGATACAATTCAAGTAATAGGTCATGCCCACATGGATATGAACTGGTTGTGGACTTATTCAGAAACTATGCAGATGTGTAACGATAACCTGAGGCAAACGGTTGCATTTATGAAGGAATTCCCTGATTTCACAATGCTTCAAAGTCAGGCAGCTGTCTATAATTTTGTCGAAAAAGTAGATCCACCACTTTTTCTGCAAATAAAAAAATATGTTGCTGAAGGTCGTCTTGAATTGGCCGGTGGTATGTGGACCGAAGGCGATGAAAATCTTTCATCCGGTGAGGCAATCTGTCGCTCCTTTTTGCTGGGGCAACATTATTTTCTGAAACATTTCGGAAAAACAACCAACATTGGTTGGTTGCCCGATAATTTTGGACATATATCTCAAATGCCGCAAATACTGAAACTCGCTGGCTGTGACTATTTTTATTTTCACCGTACAAAGCCATTTAGTGGCACTTTTTGGTGGATTGCACCAGATTCGTCGAAAGTTCTATGCTATGCCAATGACTCGTACAATGGTGAAATAACCTCAAAACTTCGCGATGAGATTGACAAATTTTCGCCGGTAAAACGTCGCATTTTACATGTTACTGGCGTAGGAGATCATGGCGGCGGACCAACTCGTGGCAATATCGATATGATTCACCAACTCGATAAAATGCCCGGACAACCAGCCGTCAAATTCACAACTGCAAATGATTTTTTCAGAAAATCAGAAAAAGAAATGCAAGGCAGGCGAACGCATCGTGGCGAAATGCAATACGTGTTTGAAGGTTGCTACAGCACAGTTTCTGACATCAAAGCCGGCAACCGGAATTGTGAGAACTTACTCTTTTCAGCCGAATTTTTCAATGCACTGCGATGGATAAATGGTGAAAATTATCCGGCAAATGAATTTAGAGATTTATGGACTTCATTGACATTCAATCAGTTTCACGATATTCTTCCCGGTTCAGCCATCAACGAAGCCAACAAGGAAGCTGTTTCGCGCTACTCTGAAGTTCTTCGAAAGACAACAGAACTCCGAAATAATGCTTTTCGCAAAATGGCCGATGAGGTTCAGTTTCAAAAAGGAATGGGACAGCCCGTGGTGGCTTACAATCTTCAGCCGAAAAGCCGAAAAGCTATTGTCGAAGTTGCTGTTTTTTCGAATGAGCAACCTGTATCGGCTAAGCTTGATTGGTGGTATTCAAATATTTATGCTAAAAAATTTACACCTATAGATATTGGTTATGGTCTTGGTTCATCGGTTCTGGTTCGCGATGGTTCTGGAAAATCATATCCTGCTCAAATTGTTGCAGGAAAAACAACGCCTCCGGGTTTTACTTCAAAAGTTCAGTTTGTGGCAGATGAAATGCCTGCTGGTGGTTACAAAACATTTTATGTTGATGTTTCAAAACCGGGACTTATAAATAAAGTTATCCCTTTTGAAAACAATACGTTTGAAACGGATTTTTTCAATATAAAGTTTGATATGAAATCTGGTTGTATTATTAGCTTATTTGATAAGAGAATCCAAAAGGAATTTGTACGAAATGGTGATCGGTTAAATAAGTTACAGATTTCGCTCGAGGATCGAAAAGGTGGCATGAAAGCCTGGATTATCAATAAAATAGTTGCTAAAGAAGATGTTAGCAATACAGAAAGTGTGAAAATTGTTGAGAACGGACCTGTACGAGCTTGTATCGAAACTGTCAAAACCTGGGGTAAATCAAGGTTTATTGAACGTGCCTACATTTACCGTTCTTATCCGCGTATCGACTATGATATGGAAGTTCATTGGCTCGAAACCGGAAGCGATTCAACCGATTCACCTATGTTGAGGGCGGTTTTTCCTTTGGCTATGGAAAACTCAAAATTCTATGTACAGGTGCCTTTCGATGTAGTTGAAAGAGCTTACGATGGAAAACTTAACGGGAAACCAGCACCTTCCTCTCAATGCTCACAATCATCGGTTTATGGTATGACTCCTGAACTTGCAGATGGACAGGAAGTACCTGCTCAAAAGTGGGTGGATATTTGTGATGGAAATAATGGAATAGCACTTTTGAACAAAACAAAATATGGTTATTCGTACCACAACGGAGACCTGCGCCTCACCTTAATGCGTGCTGCCGGCGATCCTGATATTTATCCCAATCTGGGTAAATTTAATATCAGTTATTCATTGTTTCCACATGCAGGCAATTGGAAAAATGGAGTTTGGGACGAAGGCGAAGATTTTAATGTGCCGGTTTTTGCAGCCGAATCACCATCGCCAGCGTTGGGTAAAGAACATGCTTCTCGACCAGAAGAAGCCTCATTTTTCGCTGTAAATGTTCCGGGAGTTGCTTTTTCTGGCATCAAACAATCGGAAGACGAAAAAGAACTTATCATTCGCCTTGCCGAAGTGGAAGGAGTTGATAAAACTGCGACTTTTACACTACCAAAAGACATTCTTTCTGTCAGAAAACTGAACATAATCGAACAACCTGTATTACAAGCTAAGGATGAGAAATTTGAAAGAAAATCAGTAACTATAAATATAAGAGCACACGAAATTATTACTCTTGGGATAATACTAAAAGATTAACAAGGATTAATTACAAATACTAATAAAGATACACATCATGAAAAACAAAATTAAACTTCAACATTTTATTCCGGTATTACTGTCTTTTTTTGTAATGAGTTTTGCCGATTTGGTAGGAACCGGCGTTGACGAACTCAAGCAAAGTGCCGACACACCCCGTTACATTCTTCAGTTAATTCCATTTGTGGCATTTATCTGGTTTTTCATGCTATCGGTTCCGGTTGGAATTTGGCAGGATCGTATCGGCAAGAAAAATGCTTTGAATTGGGGAATTCTTGTAACAGCGCTGGGGCTTTTTGTACCTGTTTTAGGTAATACGTTGCCTGTAGTTCTGCTTGCATTTTCGATGCTTGGCATTGGCAACACGATTATTCAGGTTTCAGCCAATCCGTTGTTGGTAGATATTGTTCCGTCAGACAAAGCGTCGAGCTACATGAGTTTTTCGCAGTTTCTGAAATCCATTGGTTCCATGATTGGACCATTCGTGGCAGCGGTTTTAGGTCCAAAATTAGCCTTGTTGTTGGGCGACAATTCAGGGATTGGCACGTGGCGTTACGGCTTGTATCTTTTTGGTGCAATCGCTTTTCTGTCGTGGGTTTGGCTAGGTTCGGTGAAAGTAGAAGAATCAAAATCGGATACCCAACGCGCCACATTAGCCTCCTGCTTTAAATTGCTTGGAAATGGCTATGTAACCATGATGGTGTTGGGAATTTTTCTGGTAGTTGGAATCGACGTGGCTATGAACTCGAACATCGGAAATTTTTTGGAAATGAAACTTGGCATCAGTGCTGAAACCGCTAAATATGGCAAATCAATGTATTTCTTTGCCAAAATGATAGGAACATTTGTTGGTGCAATTCTTCTTGCCAAAATGTCGGCACGCAAATTTTTAATTGGTTCATCCGTTTTGGCTATTGCCGCATTGCTTGCGTTAGCTTTTACACCCAATGAGCTAGCCGCTTGGGTAACAATTTTCATTGTAAGTTTGGGCGTTTCCAATATTTTCCCATTGATTTTTACATTGGCTGTAGGCAAAATGCCAGAGCGTTCGAACGAAATTTCAGGATTGATGATGATGGCTATAAGCGGTGGAGCGATTATTCCATTTTTTGTAGGGTTGGCCATGAATATGTGGTCGGCAGCCGGTATTCTGGTATTGGTGGCAAGCGCAGTATATTTGCTTTGGCTGGGAATTAAAGATAAATGAATTTGAATAATTAGATATGAGAAGATTAATCTTTCTTTTCTTAGTATTCATTACCATTGGAATTTTTTCTGCCAATTCGCAAAATAAGGATTTGGCAGAAAAAATTTCGGGAAATTCAAATTTTGGAATTGTAAAGCAAAAAGCGGGTGAACTTATCGCTTCTGGATTTACAGCCGGTGATGGTTACAACGAAATATGGATTCGCGATTTCAATACTTTTATTGAACTTTCGTGCGATGTGATTGATTACGCAATAATTCAAGACAAATTGCTTACTTTTTTCAAATTTCAGGATGCTGATGGGAATATTGTGGATGCTTATATTCCTCGTAATAAAATGATGCCCAACACATACCAGTATATTTTCTCGGATTTAGAACCGGAGCTTGCAGCACACAAAAACACAGTAGAAACCGATCAGGAAACATCGCTTATTCAGGCAGTTTCTAAATTTGTAAAAAAAACAGGCAACAAAGATATTTTAAAGCTGGAAATCGGGAAAATTAAGGTGACTGACCGCATGGAAATGGCATTACAATTTCTTCTAAATAAGCGGTATAGCAAACAGTACGGATTGATTTGGGGCGGCACAACTGCCGATTGGGGCGATGTGCAACCGGAACACGATTGGGGTGTGTTTTTGAATGACGATTCGCATAAAGCAATCGATATTTATGACAATGCCATGTTAGTTATTGCCATAAAAAACTATATAGAAATGGTGCCTGAGAAATCGAAAAAATGGTTGGCAATTCTGAAAATTCAGCAAAACAATATTCGAAAATACCTTTGGGATAGGCAGAAAATGAAATTCAAAGCGCATATTTACTTGAATGGATCACCTTTTGCGGCAAGTGTAAATGAAGATGAAATTTACTATCATGGCGGGACATCCGTTGCCATAGAAGCTTGTTTGTTGACAAAAAATGAAATTAAAATTTCGTTGCAAAAAATGATTGAAAACAAGCAAAAAGCAAAAGCTGCTTCAATTGGTCTGACGGTTTATCCTCCCTATCCGGCAGGTAGTTTCAAAAATGCTATTATGTTCCCTTTTGGTTATCAAAATGGTGGCGACTGGACATGGTTTGGAGCGCGAATGATTCAGCAATTAGTGATCAATGGATTTGCTCACGAAGCATACGAACAATTATTGCCAATGACTGACAGAGTGGTTACGAACAATGGTTTTTACGAATGGTACAGTATGAAGAATGAACCCAAAGGCTCAGGCTCTTATCGGGGCACTGCCGGTGTGCTTTACAAAGCCATTGATTTGTTGAAAAATTGGGAAAGAAATAATAAATAAAAATTCAAATTATGAAACGCAAACTTTTTGTCTCAATAATTCTCTTGTCATTCAGTTTTATTTTGTCTGCTAAAATCACCATCCCATCAATTTTTAGCAACAATACAGTATTGCAGCAAAAATCAAAAGTAGCCATTTGGGGCTGGGGCGATCCTGGCGAAACTATTAAAATTATTGCAAGTTGGAATGGAAAAGATACCATAAAAACAAAAGCCAATAGTTATGGAAAATGGATAACAGATATACAAACCATCGAAGCAGGTGGTCCCTACACCATTGAAATGTGGGGAAGTAGTTATGCGAAAATCAGCAATGTAATGTTGGGCGAAGTTTGGCTTTGCAGCGGTCAATCCAATATGGAATGGCAAGCTCAATACGGTTTGAAAAACAAAGATGCAGAAATTGCCGCAGCCAATTATCCGAATATCCGAATTTTTCAGGAATACCGCATTGGTGCCACTTCACCGCAATTGGATGTGGCTTCAAGCTGGACAAGTTGCACGCCCGAAACCATGAAAGCAACCAGTGCATTGGCCTATGCTTTTGCCCGTGAGATTCAGAAAAAATTGAATGTTCCAGTTGGTATTATTGTTGCAGCATGGGGTGGAACTCCCATTGAAGTATGGATTGAAAAAAGCAAAGTTACGACTAATTCTGAACTAAGTAGTGCATTATACAGCAAAGTAACAGATTGGTGGCCAATTGAACCCGGGGCGGCGTACAATGCGATGATTGCACCACTTGTTCCGTATGGATTAGCTGGAGTACTTTGGTATCAGGGTGAATCAAATTGTCCGACACATTGGGTGTATGCCAATATGATGAAAGCCCTGGTGGAAAATTGGCGAAGTGATTTTCGTAAAGAGTTGCCATTTTATTTTGTCCAAATTGCACCTTGGACTTATACCGCCTCTGAACCGTCTCGTTTTTTACGGGAACAACAGGAATTAGCGGCAAATACGATTCCGAATGTGGGGATGGTGGTTGTTTCAGATTTGGTTGATGATGTAACTGATATTCACCCGAAGAATAAAATTGATGTTGGTATTCGGTTGGCTAAATATGCCCTCGCCGAAACGTACAAGCAAGAAATTGGAGCATATAAAAGTTCGTTTTATGAGTCGATGCAAATTGAAAAAAACAAAATACGAATTACGTTTACCAATGTTTTGACAGGCTTGAAATGTACTGGAAAAAATCCGGCTAAATTTTTAATTGCTGGTGAAAATAAGAATTTCGTAGAAGCAACTGCCAAAATAGACGGCAAAGCAATTGTGGTTTATTCCAACCAGATAAAAAATCCGGTAGCGGTTCGATACTGTTTTGATGACACTTCATTACCTGATGTATTCACTGCGGAAGGTTTACCCTTGGCGCCCTTCAGAACCGATAGGTGGTAAAATGTCTCTCAAATTCAAATAAACAAAATAAAAAAACAAATGAAACGAATTTCAATTTTGGTAATGTTGTTGATACTTGCTATCACACTTAGTGTTCAGAGTCAAAATATTCTTTCTAGCTTAAATGGCGATTTCGAAAAAGGAACCATCGAAAGTTGGCGATTTGTAGAAGTAGGAACAAGTGTTGCAAAAAGCTCAGCCAGTATTTCAACAGATGCTTGTTCGGGGACATACGCCGCAAAAGTTACCTGGGCATCCAATGCTGCCATTCAGGATTTGGTGTTCGACCTTACTCCAAATGTAACTCCAGGGAAACAATATACCTATAAAGCTTATGCAAAATCACTCAGTGGGGCATTTATTTTACGTATTCATTGTACATTTTACAACATATCTAATGCAGTTATTGGCGACTATAACGATATGACTTGGGTGTTAAATGCTTCCTATACTGAACACAGTTATATTTTACCAATTGTTCCGTCCGGTTCAACACATGCCACCATTGGATTTCGCGCATTTAACGCCAATGGAAGCCGGTGGCCTGCAACAGATGTAAGTTGTCTTATTGATGAAGTGAGTCTATCAAGTGCTACAACCAAGTTAGACCCTAAAGTGATGGCTACAACCATCCCTTCCGAGGATGTGCCCATTGCAAGTATAAATGTAACAAATCCACCTTACAATGCCAAGAATGATGGATCGGTGGATGCTACTTCAGCATTTCAATTCGCATTAAACGATGCGCTCAAAGCCGGTGGTGCAGTAGTTTTTGCCCCAGCCGGTAATTATCGTTTTGATGGAAATATTGCTGTTCCCGAAGGAGTTGTTTTGCGTGGTGAATGGGAAAATCCCGAGAAAAGTGCTCCTGTTAAAGGAACTATACTTATGCCATATTCCGGTAAAGGAAACGAAGCAGCAAGTCCATTTATTTCCTTACCAAGAGGTTCAGGCATTCGCAATATTTCTGTTTGGTATCCGGAGCAATCCGCTAATTCTGTAATTGCCTATCCGTGGACAATCGCTTGTAATCCCGACGATGCTTCGGGTGGAGATAATACTTCGGTTGTGAATGTAACCTTAGTAAATTCATATAACGGAATAAAAATTGGTCCTGTTTGGAATGAGCTGCATTATCTGCGGAATGTCTATGGAACTATCCTCAAACAAGGAATTTGGCTTTCGCAAACCACCGATATCGGGCGTATCGAAAATGTACATTTCGAACCAAAATATTGGGCAAATTCTGGTCTAGCAAATGCTCCAACCGAAATTGCAATTTTAAGTTGTATGAAAAATCTAAATTCAACCGGTATTATTATGGGTCGCTCCGATTGGGAATATATTCACGACGTATCCTTAGTTGGATTTCAAATTGGTGTTCAAATAATAAAATATAGCGAT
This sequence comes from Paludibacter jiangxiensis, assembly GCA_945870155.1. Taxonomy (GTDB): domain Bacteria; phylum Bacteroidota; class Bacteroidia; order Bacteroidales; family Paludibacteraceae; genus Paludibacter; species Paludibacter jiangxiensis_A. Next base: position 16,486 of record CAMBSB010000044.1, read on the forward strand.
TTTGGTCCAAACGGTGTTATTAATGGGTTGAGAATAGAAAAAAGTACAATTGGTATCGATCTAGTTGATGTGAATCCCATTGGCTGGGCGATTACAAACTCAACGATAAAAGCCGAAGGAAATAACTCGACCTGTATTCGCGTTGGTGATGCATATAATTCTGTTATTCAGTTTAATACATGTACATTAGGTGGTGATCCTAAAACGGCTGTTAGTTTTTCGGCAAATGCTGTTGGGAGACTTTCGTTTCAAAATTGCACTTTCGAAAACTGGGGACAAAATGCAGATTTTCCAGCAATTGACTGCATAAAGGGCTCAGTTTCGCTTATCGGCAATACCTTTAAACTTGATAAACTTCAAGTGCGATTGGGTAAAAATGTAACTAACGCTCAAATTTTGGACAACTCCTTTCCTTCTGCACTTAAAATGGACAACCAAAGCAAAGGTGATGTGTTGGTATCACAAGAACCATTAAATTCAACTAAATTGCTTGTTCCAATTCATCCGTATGCTCCCGAACCTCATGCTGCAAATTCTAATTTATATAATGTGATGGATTATGGTGCAGTTTCGGATGGAATTACCGATAACACGGACGCGTTTCAAACGGCTCTGAACCTTGCCGGCCAAAATGGTGGCGGAACAGTGTATATTCCTGCCGGTACGTATAAAATTAACACCCATTTGTTAGTTCCTACTGGTGTTGAATTGCGCGGAATTTGGGATGTTCCGCATCATACCATTAGTAAAGGAAGTGTATTGTTTGCTTACGAAGGAAAATACAACGAAAAAGGTACTCCTTTTCTTTCCCTACAAAGTGGCTCAGGAGTAAGGGGTTTCACCGTTTGGTATCCCGAACAGAGTGAAAGTAGTTTTGACCCTTACCCATGGACAATTCAAACCCTGGGCGAAAATTGTTGGATTAAAGATGTTACACTTTCAAATTCATATCAGGGAGCCGATTTGGCTTCGTATCCAAGTGCCGGTCACGTAGTGAGTTATTTGGCCGGAGCACCACTAAAGACCGGTATTTCAGTTAGTAAATCGGTAGGCGATGGTTGGATTGAGAATGTCATGTTTAATCCCCATTTTTGGGAACGTTCAACTGGTTATCCTCAATTATCAACTCCAAATATCAATACTATTATTACCAGGCAACAAAGTCAACTCGATGCTTTTGTATTTGGTTCGGCAACACGTGAGCATGTATTGGGAACATTTGTTTTTGCGGCTAATCGGGGCTTTTATCTTGCTCCGGATGATGGAAAATCGAATATTGATGTTTTTCTTCACGGTACAGATGCTGGTTCACATGGTGTTTATATAGAAAACAATTCGGGTTCGAAAGTGAATTTTGTAAACACACAGCTAACAATTACCGGCGATACTCCCGATGGTATTATAACAACCGCTCCCGCTTTTGGTGGCAATGTTTCATTTTTTAATAGTCTTTCGTGGGGTAATCCTGGCCCGACAAGCAATTTTAAGGGTGCAGGCAGTGTTTTGCTTCAGCAATTTCATACATTTAACGGAACTTTTGGGTTGGAAAATGGAAATTCCCGACTTGAAAACATTAGCATTTCATCCTTATACGCCCAACAATATAATATTGGCGCCGGAATAAGCAAAGTAAAACTTTTTGGTTCGTATTCAGCGAATGGCATGTTGAAAAATACATTTTACGGAACAAAAAGTGCTTTGGAGGTCGATTACTTTTATAATCAAGGTATTAAGTGGTCAAAATTAGTAACAGGTTGGGAAATAACCGATAAAAAAAATACCTGGGACAATACTTTATTTGGCTATAAAAACTATAGTATAACTGATCTAAATGCATATCATTGTGAACCAAAAACATTAAACATTGCTCATGGTGGTTCTGATGTTTTAAGTGTAGCTGCAGCTAGAATCGACACTGAGAAAGTGCTTTATAAAGTATTCGACGCAAAAATATTTGTTTATTACGACTACACCATTTCATATTGGATAAATCCTCAAAACGAAGCTGGACGAAGCGGATATTTTGATATTTTATTCACCGATGGAACAAGATTGAGTCAGCTTTCGGCATTTGCTGAGGATGGTTTTCCGTTGGATGCCACCCGGGGAACAGTAGGTCAATGGATTAATGTAAAATGCCAAATTGGCAAATATGCTTTTGGAAAAACTATCCAAACCATACTTGTTGGATCAGGTGCTTTGGCAGCAAATCCCTATCAATTTTATGCTGACGATTTCAGTATAGACGGAACAATTTCAGGTACAAGCTCTATTGTAGAAAACAATAATGCTTTTAATCTGAAAATATTCAACCAACCTTCGAGCGATACCACTTTCATTGCATATTCGCTCCCTAAAAACGGGAATGTAAGTATGGGAATTTACAATTTGCAAGGAAAACTTTTAGATATGTTAATTTCTGGCGAACAAAAGTCTCAAGGCGAATATGTGTTAAATTGGAATCATGCTAATATTGTTTCGGGGGTTTATTTATGCAGGTTGTTTTTAACTGACAATTCGGGTAAAATAGAATCATGCAGTAAAAAACTGATATATAGCGCTAGATAAGTATTTTTTGATAAACTAAAAAAATATGGAAGGTATTGTATTCGACATACAAAGGTTTGCTTTGCACGATGGACCTGGTATTCGCACCGTTATTTTTTTGAAAGGTTGCCCATTCGAATGCGTTTGGTGCTGCAATCCCGAGTCTATTGCACTTGAACCTCAATTGTCATTTGAAGAAGAAAAATGTAATAACTGCCTTCAGTGTATTGATTATTGTCCAACCGGAGCATTAAAATCGGTTGAAGGAAATCTTTCTGTAACATTCGATTTATGTGATGCCTGTGGAAAATGTATTGCTGAATGTCCTAAAAGAGCGTTGAAGTTATACGGTTATCAAACCGATACAGAAACAATGATGGCAACCGTGATGAAGGACTTTGACTATTATAGGAACTCTGGGGGTGGGCTTACACTCTCGGGAGGTGACGCATTATTCCAATTCGATTTTGCCATAGATTTACTTCGAAAAGCAAAAACAAACGGATTGAATACTTGCATCGAAACCGAAGGATATGGCACAACTGAGCAGTTTCTTCAACTTTTGCCTATAGTGGATTACTTTTATTTCGACTATAAAATTACCGATCCTTTTGATCACGAACGCTATACAGGTGTTGCTCAAAAAATGGTACTCGAAAACTTAAAATTACTTGCAGAACATAATGCTCATATTACACTTCGCTGTGTTGTCATTCCGGATATTAACGACAATGATGAACATTTTAAAAGCATCGCTGCTTTGAGTATCAAATTTTCTGCCATACGCGCTGTGGAACTATTGGCTTACCACGATTATGGCTCAATAAAATACAAACAAATAGGCAAACCATTGTATCCTATTGATTCCAGTTCTGTTACTCCGGAAGTGGCTGATGCATGGGTAAAGCGGATACGTGAATTTGGTTGCCGAAATATAACAAGAGGATAAATTCATTATTTAAAACGATAATCATGAAACAAAAAAAAATAATTTCTCGCCGTCGCTTTTTAATTCTCGCCGGTCAGGGCTTACTTATATCCACATTTATGCCGTTTATGCTTCAAGCATCCTCATTTTCTGATTTAGGCTTAAAACACGGAAATACAAACTGGTTCTTAAATGAACCAAACGCAGCAATTTCGCAGATGAAACTTTTTACAGATGTGTATCAAAAACATTCAAAATCGCCTAAAAGTCTGCGTGAACTTGAATGTCTTAAAGTGCAACAACCGATGTATTGGTGCGAAATTCAGGAGAATGATTTATTTGCCGGAAGAGAACTTCGCCAACCTATTGGGTTTTTACCTCAGGCAGCATTTAATTTTGGTTATTATTGCGAAGAAGATGCTCTTAGTGAATTAATGAATGATCCCAAAACTACTGCTGCAAATAAACAATTAGCAAAAGATATGATTGCTTACTGGAAAACTGAAACAAGTAATCAAAAATTCAGGGACGCATATCCTCTCAAAATGAAACAGGTACTGAATTCCGATAAATGGGGAACAGCGCCCAATATCGCCTCTCCACTATATAGGATGGCAGGTACACAAATGGATTTCGATAAATTAATCAGATTGGGAGTAATTGGTTTAAAAAATGAAATAACAAGTAAAAAGAAAAAAGTATCTACCAAAAGTGAAGCTTACACACTCTATGAGAACATGGAAAACGGCTTGATTCTTTTTGGTAATGTTGCCAATACATTTGCTGACCAAGCCAATAAATTATCAAAAAATGCGTCGTCAGACCGAAAAAAGGATTTGTTGGAAATGGAGCGAATCTTACGCAAAATTGCTACCGAAAAACCTCAAACAATGCGTGAAGCCATACAGTTGATGTTTTTGTATGTGAACATGGCTGGTTCGTACAATTATGGTAGAATGGATGAATACTTGGGGGATTTATATGTGAATGACCTTAAAAATGGAACTTTGACCGAAGAAGAAGCAATTCGCTTGGTTGGTAATCTTTGGAAACTGATTGATGCTAAGGACAATAATACTGATGGCAGAGTTATTGTTGGTGGTAAGGGTAGAAGAAATGAAATAAATGCCGATAAGTTTGCTTTAATGGCGATGGAAGCAACCCGAGTTACACGAACGGTTTGTCCGCAATTTACACTTCGCTTTTATAAAGAGCAAAATCCTTCTCTTTATGAAAAAGCACTGGATGTTATTGCAACCGGAAATCCATATCCTATCATTTATAACGATGAAGTAAACATTCCATCTGTAATTAGTTCGTTTAAAATTCCATACGAAGAAGCTATCCATTACCTGCCCTATGGATGTGGCGAATACATTCTGAATCACCGAAGTGTGGGTACTCCGAGTGGCGTAATCAATCTGCTTCAGGCACTTACAGTTACTCTGAACAACGGAATAAATCCGGTAAGCAAAATCCCTATGGGTGTATCTGCGTCAGAATTAGGAAGTTTCGAAACTTTTGATGCCTTTTTCAAAGCCTACAAAAAGAATGTTGAACTGTATGTCGAACAATTGGCTTATCAGGAAAAACTTGAATATGATATTGCCGGACAAGTGGCTCCTTTCCTTTTCCTGAGTATGGCGTATGATGATTGTATCCAACGTGGAAAAGGAATTTTCGAAGGCGGTGTTCGATATTTGGGGGGAACACTCGAAAGTTATGGAAATACGAATGCTTCTGATGGTTTGACTGCCATAAAAAAATTGGTTTACGAGGATAAGAAAATCACCTTAGACCAGCTCCGTGAAATACTCGCTGCAAATTTCGAAGGATACGAAATGGAAAGAAAAATGATGTTGGAAGTGCCAAAATATGGAAATGATGATAATTATGCTGATAGTATTAAGGTGGAGGTGGATTGCCACGTGTGCACAACTGCACGTAATATGAGTGAAAAAGTTGGACTTGATTCGTATTTGATTGTGGTGATAAATAACAGTGCCAATGTTACACTTGGAGAACAAACAGCTGCTTCGCCCGATGGACGTAAAGCTTTTACATTTATGGCTAATGGCAATGCACCAACCGGAGGAGCAGACATTAGCGGAGTAACTGCTTTTTTGAATTCGGTATTAAAACCTGATACTAAAATACATGCAGGAGCTGTTCAGAACATGAAGTTTTCAAAAGAGATGATGAATAAATACAGAACTCAAACTGATGCTTTACTTAAAACCTATTGGGAAAAAGGCGGTGCACAATGTATGATAAACTGTATTGGAAGAGGCGATTTAGAAGATGCTATGAAAAATCCAACCTTGTATGCAGACTTAATTGTAAGAGTTGGTGGATTTAGTTATAAATTTGTGGACTTACCAAAAAACATTCAGCTAGAGATATTAAGCAGAACGATGTATTAGCATTTACGATTTCGAAAAATAAGTAAAAGTGGATCGAAACAATCGACGTAAATTCATAAAAATTGCAACAGCAAGTGTAAGTTTGTTGATATTTAGGAATGTATATGGCACTCAAGCAAAATTAATTAACCGTTCTGGTTCTAAACTTTTGTTCAACAAAATCAAAAACGGGAAATGCCCTATATGTAAACGTACTATTCCCGGAATATGGTAAAAAACACTCTTACCCATTCACCCTCTTTTTAATGTCAAATGTTTTATAATTAAGTGGGGAAAGCCTTGTCGAATAAAAAAAATCTAACATTAAAGAAACTATCACTAAAGAATGACTAAAATTGAAATATTGTCTTGCATCATTGTTTTTGTAGGTGGATTTGTGGCATGTAATGATGCAAATCCAATTCCCCAGCCTCCATCTCCACCACCAGTAGTTGTAAAAGACACAACCCACTATGCCGAGATAGTCGGTACCTCACATGTTTCGCAAAAATACTTCTTTGGAACGCAAGATTGTTTGAATGAAGGAGCTGACAGAGTGCTCGAAATGGGCTCTAAAGTTATAAAAGTATGGTTTTACAATGGTGGCGAAACTCCCGAAAAAATGTATCCCTGGAATTCGAACTGGCCTACAAATGTCAATTCATTGGTCGAAGGTCTCAATGCACCACATTTTAAAACGCTTTTTGATAAGCCTTTCAAGACCTTTGTGCTTTTAGTAACTTCGATGGTGGATAATGCAAATCCATATTATTGGAAAGATAATTTATCGCAAGTTCAAATTGACCAGGAAGAACAAGAATTTTACGAATTTACAAAAGCCTTGCTTACAAAATATCAGGGAACAGGAAAAACATTTGTATTACAACACCACGAGGGCGATTGGCATTTACGTGGAAATAGCGATGCTTCGAAAGACCCAGACCCTGCAGCTATCGACCGTATGATACAATGGCTAAATGCGCGCCAACGTGGCGTTACCAAAGCACGTAATGAGTTAAATGCGAAAGCTGTAAATGTGTATCATGCTGCCGAAATCAATTTAGTGGTAAAAACCATGAAGGAAGGCAAACCAAATATGGTTAACAAAGTGCTGCCATTTACCAACCTCGATTTAGTATCCTATTCGTGTTACGATGCTTGTTTGGCTGCCGGAATTGGCGACAAAACCTTACTTAATAATGCGGTACAGTTTATTAAACAGAATATGCCCGACAGTCAACCTTTTGGAAACAACAATGTATTTATTGGCGAATACGGAGTGCCCGAAAATGAATATAATAATTTTCAAATTTCGGACATTACAGATAATGGCGTGAAAGTAGCCGTAACCGAAAAATGCCCGTATGTTATTTATTGGCAGTTGTATTGCAACGAGCTTAAGCCTGGTGCAACTGCTCCTGCTACTAGCAACAATAATTTACGAGGATTTTGGTTAATCAGACCCGATGGTACAAAATCCTTGCATTACGATATTTTGCACAAATACTGTATCAAAAATCAATAGCAATTAAAAAAAACAGATATGAAATTTTTAAAACTATTAAATTAAAATGTTATGAAAAAAAAATTACTTGTGTTCTTAATGATGGCTTCATTTCTGGCATCCTATGCACAAAACAACATTATGGTAAATGGCGATTTTGAATTGGGCGACGCAACAAATTGGCGCTATTTGAAAGTAGTAAACGGTGTTGCTACCAATTTGTATGCCGAAATGTCGAATAGCGATAAGCATGGTGGTGCCTATGCAGCTAAAGTTACTTTTCCGTCCGAAGTGGGTTTCAACGATTGTGTTTTCGACCAAGTGCCTGCTGTAATGGAAGGTACGGTTTATACCTTTAAAGCTTGGGCAAAATCGCTCAATGGTGCTTTTATGCTCCGTATTCATGCTACTTTTTACGATGACGCCAATGCTGTAATTGGTGATTTTAACGACATAACTTGGATATTGTCAGATACATATAGCGAACATACCTATACCTTGCCCGCCGTACCGGTAGGTGCAACCAAAGTTAATATTGGATTTCGTGCCTTCAGTGCCGATGGTAGTGGATTTTCGCCATCTACAGTTAGTTGTATGATTGATGATGTTCAATTACTCGAACCTCAAATAATGTACGAGAACTTACTTACAGCTACCAATGCCGATTTTGAATTTGGGAATGTTAGTAATTGGGTATTTTGGGCTGACGATGCTTTAAGCACAGCCACTGTTTCGTCGGATGCGCATGGAGGTTCTTATGCTGCCGAAGTTTTTTGTGCCGGAAATGCCAAAACCAAAGTTTTTCAACGCGACCAAACTGTAACGGCTGGCGAAAAATTAGTTTTCAAAGCTTGGGCAAAACTCAAAGCTGGTAGTCCGGCGCTTATGCTTCGAATGTATGCCACATTTTATAATGGAAACTCAATTGTTGCCGATGTAGCTGACCCCAACTGGATTTTAATCAATACCTATACCCAACATAGTTTTGTGTTGCCTTCGGTGCCAGCGGGTGCAACAAAACTTACTTATGGGTTTCATACGTTCAAAACCGATGGTAGTGGATTTAATGCCATAGATGTTACTAGTATTGTCGATGATGTGGAATTGCTTCGCCCAATTATACAAACCAGTATTCATCCTGTAAATCAGCACAATATCAGCTTTTATTTTTCAGCCAAATCAAATATTTTGCGTATTGTGTCCGAGAATGAAATTCAATCGGCAAGCATTTATACATTTAACGGACAAAAAGTAAGTGAAATACTTCAGAACTTCGAGTCGGTAAATGTAAGTAATTTACATACTGGTATTTATATTGTAAAAATAATATCCGCAGGCACAATCACAACCAATAAATTCATTAAAAACTAACTAATACAAATCCAATGAGAAAATTAACATTTATTCTATTTATGTTGGCTGCCTTTTCGGTGGCTAATGCACAAACCAATGTTTTAACAAATGGTGATTTTGAAAACGGTAATGTAACTAATTGGCGTTACTTGAAAGTTGTAAACGGTGTGGTGACCAATCTTACTGCAACTATGGAAACAACAGATGTACATGGCGGAGGCTATGCTGCAAATGTTTCATTTCCAGCCGAAGCAGGTTTTAACGATTGCGTTTTCGACTTATTACCTTCTATTTCCGAAGGCACAGTTTACACCTACAAAGCATGGGCTAAATCGTTGAGTGGTGCTTTTATGTTACGTATTCATGCTACTTTTTATAATGATGGTGGTGGAGCAGTAGGCGACAATGTTGATGCCACATGGATATTATCTGATAGCTATAGCTTGCATACCTTTGTTTTACCCGCTGCTCCTTTAGGAGCAACAAAAGTAAATATAGGATTTCGTGGATTTAAAACCGATGGAAGTGGATTTGTTGCATCAACCGTAAATTGTTTGATTGATGACGTGCAACTACTTGCTCCACAAATTAATTACGACGATTTGCTATCGGGCACCAATGCCGATTTTGAAGCCGGAAATCTTTCGAATTGGGTGTTTTGGGCTGACGATGCTGTAAGTTGGGCTACTGCTAGCACCGATGCACACACTGGCACCAATGCTGCAGAATTGAACTGCGCTGGCAATAGCAAAACAAAAGTATTTCAACGCAGTCCTGCTGTTACTCCAGGTCAAAATTTAACTTTCAAAGCATGGGCAAAACTGAAAGCAGGTAGTGCAGCTTGCATGCTCCGTATGTACGCTACATTCTACAATGCTTCCAATGGCGTTGTTTCCGACAATGCAGATGCATCGTGGGTATTAACCAACGCATTTACAGAACATTCGTTTGTGTTGCCAGCTGCTCCTGCTGGTGCAGCGTATGTTACTATTGGATTTCATACTTTTAAAGCGGATGGTACTTGGTTCAACGATGCAGATGTATCGGTAATAATTGACGATGTGCAGTTGCTCAAACCTGCCGTAACTACAGCTTTGAAACCCGTAAATAGCACAAAAGCTATCATCCAATTCAACCAAAAATCATCTACATTAAACGTTGTTTCAAAGTGCGCTGTTAGTTCAGTTGGTGTTTTTACTTTAGCCGGACAACAAGTTAAAGAATTACGTAGTAATTTTAATTACATAAATATATCCGACTTAAAAAGTGGCATTTATGTGGTGAAAGCTGTTACAGCAGGCGCTATTGTAACCGAAAAAATTATTAAAAACTAAATTTTTAATAAAAACTCTCCAAATTGAGGTTGTGGATGCTTGTTTACGACCTCAATTTTTGAGTAAAATACAATTAGATAGAATGAAAAAGTGCAGCCTTATTTTTTTGCTTTTTGTATTCAGTTTATGCCTAAATGCACAAACAGATATTTTACACCAATTAAATAGCAATTTCGAAACCGGCAATCTCGCCAGTTGGCGATTTGTGGAAGTTTCGAGCAATAATCCGGCTAAAAGCGCTGCCCTTATTTCAACTAATGCACACAGCGGTCAGTATGCTGCGAAAGTAAGTTGGGCAACAAACCCCGTCTATCCCGAAATTATTGGGTCGTCGCACGTTATACCTCGCTATTATTTTGGCACCAATGATTGCCTCAACGAAGGTGCCGACCGTTTACTTGCTATGGGCTTAAAAGTTATAAAAATATGGTATTACAATGGCGCTGAAACTCCAAATATTATGTATCCGTGGAATTCAACTTGGCCAACAAATATCTATTCGTTGGTGCAAGGATTAAGTGTACCGCATTTTTCTACATTATTTAATAAACCATTCAAAACTTTTGTCCTTAATGTGGCTTCAATGGTAAATCCAACCAATCCTTATTATTGGAAAGATAATATTACACCTGCACAGTTAGCGCAAGAAGAACAAGAGTTTTATTTATTTGCCAAAGCATTGCTAACGAACTTTCAGGGTACTGGAAAAACATTTGTGCTGCAGCATCACGAAGGCGATTGGCATTTGCGTGGACATACCGATGCCACACTCGATCCCGACCCTGCTGCCATTAGTAGAATGATACAATGGTTGAATGCCCGTCAACGTGGAGTAACCAAAGCTCGCAACGAGCTGCAAGCTCAAAATGTGCAGGTTTATCATGCTGCCGAAATCAATTTAGTTGTAAAATCAATGCAGGATGGCAAACCAAATATGGTGAACAAAGTATTGCCGTTTACAAACCTCGATTTAGTTTCGTATTCGTGCTATGATGCTTGTTTAAGTGCAGCTGTTGGCGATAACCAATTACTATTCGATGCACTTAAATTTATTAAACTTAATATGCCGGATAATTCATTTTTTGGTAATAACAATGTGTATATTGGCGAATATGGCGCACCCGAAAATCAATATTCTGCCACCCAAATTTCTGCCATCATGTCTAATACGGTAAATGCTGGTGTTGCCGAAGGTTGTCCTTTTATAATCTATTGGCAATTATATGATAATGAATTAGTTAATCCAAGTACGACGCTTCCAGTTACTAATAATTCCGATGTTCGTGGCTTTTGGCTTATTCGACCCGATGGCTCGCAATCGGCTCATTATAATTATCTTTACAGCTTATGCAATTAATAATTAAAAATACGACGATAAAATGTTAAAAAAAATACTACTTTTTACTTCGCTACTTTTTGTAGCCAACACATTTTCGCAAACCAACTTAATGGCTGGTGTAAATGGTGATTTCGAAAAAGGAACACTCGAGAATTGGCGTTTTATCGAAGTATCAACGCTTACACCCAAAAAAAGCACTGCCATCGTTACAACCGATGTTCACTCAGGAGCGTATGCTGCTCAAGTTACTTGGGGAGTTAATGGTGCCATTCAGGATATTGTTTTCGACCAATTATCGGCTGTTACAAGTGGTGTGGTTTATACCTACAAAGCGTGGGCGAAGTCAACGAGTGGCGCGTTTATGCTGCGCATTCATTGCACATATCTCAACGATGCCAATCAGCTAATTGGCGATTACAACGATATGAGTTGGATTCTGACCGATTCGTATTCGGCACATAGCTATACGCTGCCTAAGGTGCCTGTGGGAGCTACCAAAGTGAATATTGGTTTTCGTGCATTCCGTTCCAATGGTAGTCGCTGGCCAGCCACCGACGTTACTTGTTTGATTGACGATGTGGAGTTAATTGAACCACCAATAAATTACAACGATTTATTATCGGGAATGAATGGAAATTTCGAAACCGGTACGCTGGATAGTTGGCGCTTGCTCGAAGTTGGAACTTCCCCAACACAAAGCAAAACATCAATTACAACAGATGCTCATAGTGGGCAAAATGCTGCCAAAATTACGTGGGCAACTAACCTCAAAGATTCAAACTATATCAATTATCGCTACAATATAGCTTATGCCAATGCACCTCGAAATATTATAGATGCTTACTTGCCTGTAGGAAGAACAATGGCAACCAAAGCTGTGCTCTTAGTTCCGGGTGGTGGCTGGATTGCCGGCGATAAATTGGGTTTCGAAGGGCAGGCCGAAGCATTTGCAAAAGCTGGTGTTGCCGCATTTGTAATGAATTATCGATATGCCGATGTCGCTCAGCATATTACTTATGCCGAAATGATTGAAGATATTGGCAAAGCCCTAACTTTTATTGCTTCCAAGGCTGATGTTTTTGTTTTCAATGCCAATTCATTTACACTATTTGGTCACAGTGCAGGCTCGCACCTTGCTTTGCTCTACACGTATCGGAATAGCCCTGCAAATCAGGTGAATATGATTGTAGCATTGGCAGCTCCTACCAACCTTACCAGTTCATTGCTACTGTATATGCCAAATACCGGCATGAAAGACCGCTTGGATATAGTGGTGCAAAGTACCGATAATGCCAAATGGCTCGATGCCAGTCCGCTTACCCATGCCAACTCAATTCCCACACGATTGTATCATGGCAACTTGGACGAAATTATTCCTTACCAACAATCGGAGGAATTATTTGCAAAAATTAAAGACTTAAATTCAAAAAATTACTTGGAAATCATCCCTAACATGACGCACGGACTGAACACACCCGAAATGATTCGAATTGTGAATGAAACAGCAGCGATAATGAAACAACAATAATCCGTCAAAATAAAATATAGTTACACCATGATAAAATTCAAATTAATTTTAGTTTCGTTAGTCATTCTAAGCGAAACATTTTCGCAGGGAATAGCTCTTACTTCGAGGACAAGTTTGCCTGCCAACAGCAAACAAGTAATAGCAAACAATACTGCAACGGCAGCTATTCAGGATATTGTGTTCGATCAGATGGTAGCGGTAAATGTGGGCGCAGTATATACTTACAAAGCGTGGGCAAAATCGCTCAGTGGTCCGTTTATTTTGCGTATTCATGCTACTTTTTACAACGATGCTAATACGGTAATTGGCGACCACAATGATTTAACGTGGGTTTTAAGCGAAGTTTTTAGCCAACATAGTTACACGCTTCCACCTGTACCTGTTGGTGCAACAAAAGTGAACATCGGATTCCGCGCATTTAGAGTAGATGGTGGCAGGTGGCCTACCACCGAAGTAAGTTGCATTATCGACGATGTGCAATTACTAACACCCGTTGTAGCTGGCATACAGCCAGTACATTCAACAGTCGGAAATATTCAAGTTTATGTAGATAAAAACAATATACTGAATATCAATTCCGACACTGAAATACAAGCCATGAATATTTACAATATTGAAGGAAAGAGAGTCTTAAATTCAATATTTAATAAATTGGATATAAGTCATTTAAAAGAAGGATTATACATTGCCAACATCCATACTAATGGCACAGTAATTAATCGAAAATTTATTAGAACTAAAACATTTTAAATACAATTTAGCTAATTTATTATCCACGTATATAGTTAGTAGTTTGTGTTTTCGAATTTATGATTAAAAAAGAGTTTCGAACCGAATTTAAAAATAGTTTTATTGAAAATCAAGATTTTAACTTAGGTCTTACAATTAATTCGGTAGGGTACAAATCAATTATCTCAACTAGCAAGGATAAAAGTTCTGAAAATATTGTTGATTATAAATTGCAATTCAAAAAAGGAGTTATCCGAAACGAATTTAAACTTATTTATATCACCAAAGGAAATGGTCTACTATGTTTTGAAAACTCAAATCAAATTGAAATTTCCGAAGGAAAAATTCTTCTTGTTTATCCCCAACAAAGCTATGAGTATTATCATACCGAATTGGAATGGAAAGAATATTATATTCGATTCGAGGCTGATAACTACTACTACCAGCTAATAAAAGAAAAATTTGACGACAAAATTTTAATTATTGATTTTGGATATAATGATGAATTGATAGCTCTTTTTACCCGTGCCATGGATGTAGTTCGTTTAGAGTTAAGTTCATCACAAGCCTATCTTTCTGGTATGCTTTTTCATGCTTTAGGTCTAATAATTGCTGTTTCTTTAAACAAAACGCAAAATAGTATGGAGTTTCAAAAAACTGAGAAAGCTAAAATCATTATGAATGAATCAATTCTTGAAGCCATTACTATTCCTGAAATTGCTTTAAAAATAAACACAAGTTACTCGTCATTTCGCAGTCTCTTCAAAAAACATACAGGTATAGCGCCAGCCAAATACTTTAACGAACTAAAACTTAAGAAGGCTAAACAACTTTTAGCTGAAACCTCTTATTCGGTTAAAGAAATTGCATGTATGTTTAAT
>CAMBSB010000045.1 GCA_945870155.1 Paludibacter jiangxiensis
AATAAAAGTTGTAGAAAAATCGGGTTACGTTTTGTACCAACAAGTTGAAACTTACAACGTCAAAATAGAAAAAGGTGATTCACGAATCTGTAAATGGGACTAAAGACTGAAGACAAGAAATATACGACCACCTAACACACGCCTGTTTATTGGCTGGATGACGTGCATTCAGCAATCTTTGCTCCTGCATTCACTTTGTCGTTTCACGATAGTGAATATTCCCGCAGACAGCCAAATGCCTAATGTTTCGACCGATAGGTGGCATTAAAAAAGACGATCAAATGAATGACTTGTCAATTTAACAAACATCTTATAAAACCATGAAAAAAATTTACTCTCTGTTTGGGCTATTTCTATTAATAGCTCAACTTCAAGCCAAACAAATTGACTTAAACACTGCTTTAAGTGTTGGAAAGAATTTCCTTAATAGTCAAACAAACTCACAAACTTTACAAAAAGTTTCAAATTTAAATCTTGTTTACAAAGCAAAATCAAATATAAGCAGTTCAATAACAACTGCACAGGAGACAACTTCATATTACGTTTTAAACAATGCAAATAATGGATTTATTGTTGTTGCAGGCGATGACAATGCTTCACCAATTTTAGGTTATTCAAATAATGGAGCATTCGACCTAAACAACATTCCACCTAATTTAGCAAAGTGGCTTGAAGGTTACAAAAGTCAAATACGTTTTATTGTTGAAAATAATATTGCAGCAACAACTGAAATAACAAATCAGTGGACTGCATTAAAAAACAATACTTATCAATCTCCATTAAAAATTAAAGGAAGTATTGCAACGAGTGTAAGTCCATTAGTTCAAACAAAATGGGGACAGAGTCCATACGAAAATGAACTATGTCCTTATGATATTAATGCAGGAAGTGAAAACGGATATCACAGTGTAGCAGGATGTCCTGCAACTGCAATGGCACAAATAATGAAATTTTGGAATTATCCAACTACAGGTTCTGGTTTTCATTCTTATAATCATAGTACATATGGTACTTTGTCAGCTAATTTCGGTTCAACTACTTTTAATTGGGCTGCTATGCCTAATGTGATTTCAAGTTCAAATAACGCAATTGCTACATTGATGTATTTCTGTGGTGTTTCAGTAGAAATGCAATATGGGCCAAAATCAAGCGGTTCATATGTTATTATGGATGGATATCCAACTGAACAAACAAGTGAAAATGCTTACAAAACATATTTTGGATATAATGCAATTACTATTAAAGGGTTATGGAGAAAAAACTATTCAGATGATGAGTGGAAAACTATTTTGAAAGACGAATTAAATGCTGGCAGACCAGTACAATATGCTGGTTTTAATACTGGAAGTGGACATACATTTGTGTGTGATGGGTATGATGTTAATGGAAAATTTCACATGAACTGGGGCTGGTCTGGTCAAAATGATGGTTTTTGGTTGCTTGATGCCCTCAATCCTGGGACAAGCGGAACTGGCTCGGGTACAGGAACATATAATCTCAGTCAGCAAGCAATTATTGGTATTCAACCTCCGTCCTACATTGTTCCTACAAAAATCTCTATGTTTTCTAATATCACTGTAAACCCAGACCCAATTATTTACAATCAAAGTGTAACTGTAAATGCTGATATTAAAAACATTGGTACTACTACTTTTAATGGAGATATTACAGCTGCTCTTTTTGATGCCAATTATAATTTTGTACAGTTTATTCAGACAATAGCATTAACTAATGGACTACTACCAAATTACCATTATACTTCAGGTATAAATTTTACTAGTTCTAAATTGAACGCAACCCCAGGCAATTATTATATCGGCATTTTTGTAAAACCAACTGGTGGTAACTGGTTACAAGTCAGCAATGGCTCATTCCTTAACATGAAACCAATTACAATTGTCACAAACAGTAGTTTAAAAATGTACTCTGGTATTACAGTTTTGCCGAGTTCATTAATTCAAAATCAACCAGCAACAATAAAAGTTGATGTTGCAAACTTTGGAACAACTTTTACAGGTAAAGTTTCAGTTGATTTACATAATATCGATGGTACATGGATTCAACAAATAGACGAAAAATCAGGTTTGTCAATGGCTACTAATACACACTTTAGCAACGGATTGACTTTTAACTCTTCAGGTTTGAATGTAAAACCTGGTTCATACCAAATTGCTGTTTGGGCACAAGGAGACGGTGGAGTTTGGGCTTTGGTTGAAGCTACAACCTCTTATGTAAATCCAAAATCGATTAATATTGTGGAACCACCACTTCAATCAGACTTGTATGAACCTAATGACAATCCTTCGACAGCTTACAATTTAATACCTTCATTTATTGGTGACTCTGCAAGAGTTTCAACAGAAAGTTCAAATATTCATCTAGGTACTGACCAAGATTATTATAAAGTTGTTTTGCCAGAAAAATATAATTATACAATAACTGCAAGATTGCATGATATATTTAGTAACAGTAATGGTAAAGCCTATACAGTTGATGCTTCTTTTGCATATTATGTCAATAACTGGTCTGAATCGTATGATGATGTTATGTCTAAACCTATCAGTATAACTGGTGGTGGTAATGTATATTTTGTGGTTTCGCCATATTTCACTGGTCAAACTGGGACATATTTGTTCGATTTGACTATTAAAAGATCCTCCTCGACCAACGTTATAATCACTCAGGTTTATGGTGGTGGAGGTAATAGTGGATCTGTTTACAAATCTGATTTTATTGAACTTTATAATACGTCAAACACTGATGTTGATATTAGTGGATGGACTTTATACTATTTAGGGGCTACTTCTTCTTCTACGAGTATAAAATACGATTTTCCTTCAAATACAATAATTAAAGCAGGTAAGTATTTTGCATTAAAATGTGCAGATGGAACTGGAACACAGCCAGCATGGAGTATTGTTTTTGATGGCACTTCAACGTTAGCATTAGGTGGAACAGCAGGAAAAGTGATTTTATTGAGAAGCAATGCTGCATTTACTTTATCCTCAACTCCTACAATTGAAGAGATAATAAATAATGTCAACTTTGCTGATTATGTTCCTTATGGTACAACAGCACTCCCAATTTGGGGTAGCGCAATGAGTTCAAGCACTACCAGTACAACAGCGGCTAAACGTAAATTTGTGAATGGAAGGTATCAATACTCTAAAAATATAGGTAATGATTTTGAGATTGTTACAGCTGAACCTAGAAATTCGAGTACTATAACAAGTACGACAACAGTGAATAACTCACATATCACTTTATTTGCATACGACAAAACAGTTTTTATTAAAGGAGCTATTTCAAATGAATCAATTGAAATATACAATATTACTGGATTGAAAGTATATTCATCTAAAGTTGTTTCAAATACGATACAACTGAAAAATCTATCAACTGGTATTTATATTGTGAAAATCGGTGCCAGAACGTTTAAGATAAAGTTATAAATAAGCTTCCTATTCTTAGTTAATATAACTTCGAATAGAGTCGATTAGAAATTTAAACAATGAGTTAATTATGTCGAAAAATAAAAATATATTGATAATTGGAATTGCTGCTACAGCGGTAATTGCGATTATAATCGCAGTTTACCTATACTTTGAAGATGAGAAGAATAAACAAAAAATTTCTGAACTAGAAGAAGATAAGCTCAAGCTAATTCTTGACAGTTTAAAGCGAAACCCAAATCTTACTGATGAAATAAAAAATCAACTTGAAAAACTCATTAGTAACTTTTCAGAAATTGATGAAAAAGTTTCCAATGAATTAGCTCAGGCACTTCAACTTTTTCAGATTGGACAAATAGAAAATGCAATTGAAGACTTAGTGAAAATTATTGAACATTTGTTGACAGTTTACTACAAAGAAAATATTGGGTTTGAAAAATGGTTGAAGGAACAAAAGAAAAAATTTGACTTACACAACCTTCTTACTTTCTGCAAATATGAAGACAAAATAACAGATATTGAATTTCAATTTTTTATAGCAATTAAAACCATAAGAAATAAAGAAGACCATACAGTTGACTTAAAACTTGACAGTTATCTTAATGCTTCTGGATTAATAACAGCTATTGGCGGTATATTTAAAATTGCGACCATTGTTTATCCAAAAAAAACAACACACTAATCTAATTTTTTACTATAAAAATATGTTATTCATTTTTTTTGGGGTATATTTTTAAATTCAAAATGATAAGAAAAAATAATCGCCCAAAATTTAAAAAAAGCCACAGCAAATTCGAGTAATTTTGAATTGTCTTGCAGTGGCATTTTTAGCTTTTTCATAATAGGCAGAGCCATCACATTACATTGTTTTTTATTGAGGATTTTGAAATTTTGAAGCACTTAGAAATAAAAAAATAATACACTGTGAAGTGTTGATAGCTAAGCAATAAGCCCTACAATAGTCTGTAAACGAGCTAAGAATTTTTTCAAAAAAAAATTGAACTTTTATGATTGTTATTTGAAAATTATATGTATTTTTGTTGCAATGAATAAACATATTTATAAATTTTAAAACCAATTTATTATGGCAAACAATCCAGAATCAGGACACGCCAAAAATGTGTCCAACTTTGAAAGTTTAATTTCATTCGTTAAAGGTTACGGAGCTACCTACAATCCGTCAAAAGATGCTATCAAAATTGAAGCACTTGAACTAATTCTTGTTAATGCCAAGAAATCATTAAGCGACATTGACACTTCATTTCCCCCGTACACCAATGCCGTTTCAGCCCGTGAATCTGCATTTGCTCCGCTAAGTAAAATCATTACTAGCGTAAACAATGCCATACAAGCCACTGATACCACCGTACAAGTCGACGAAAGTGTAAAAAGTATTGTTCGCAAATTACAAGGTATCAGAGCAAGCACCAAAATTTCGGACGAAGATAAAAAACAATTAGAAGCCGAAGGAAAAGAAGTAAATCAGATTTCAGCTTCACAGATGGGCTACGACAGTCGTTTGGAGAATTTATATAAGCTAATAATGTTGCTCAAATCCATACCACAATACAGTCCAAACGAAGAAGAATTGAAAATTTCTACCCTCACAGCTTTGTACGATGATTTAAAAGCAAAGAATTTTGCAGTAGTCGAATCAACCACTCCACTAAGCAACTCCCGTATTGCTCGTAACGAGGTATTGTACAAACCGCTTGCAGGCTTAGTAGATATTGCATTCGACACCAAAATATATATTAAATCTGTATTCGGTGCTTCAAGTCCCCAATACAAACAAGTATCAAAGTTAATATTCAAATCATTGGCAAAATAATTATTTTAGCTCTTCAACATGATTAGAGTTGTAGATTAACTCTTAATTTATTCAAACTGCAATTGTCGTTGAGGCAATTGCAGTTTTTATTATCACAATTTCATTTTACTTTACACCTATTGCAATGTTATTTATTCGAATTGAAAAGTTATTTAAGCCAATTGAAAAGTTATTTATGCGATTTGAAAATATATATAAGCCAATTGAAAAGTTATTTATTCGATTTGAAATGTTATATATGTCAGTAGCAAAGTTATTTATTCGAGTTGAAAAGTTATATAAGTCCATTGCAATATTATTTATGCTTTTAGCTTAATACTTTAGTCATAAAGTATTTTACATTCAACCCTGTCCTAGCGGATATATTAAACTTTAATTAATGTGCAAAAAGTATGGTGTGCGCTAGGTAGGTTTGACTACGTTGATTTTCAATTCTTGAATTGCATTTTGAAAGAAAAAAACAATACACTGTGGAGAGTTGATTATTGATCATTTGCAAGAAAAATAATTTATGTAAATTAATTGTGAATAGACTTGATAATGCCAGAAAAAATCAAACAAATCTTTATATTCATCACAATAGTGTGTATTTTTCCGTATCTTTGCGCTTATTATAAAGAAAACTGCCAATGAAACAGTATTTAGAGGAACTACATAAACTACGGATATTCCGCTTGAAAGATGTTGAAACTCTTGTTGGGAATTTGAATTCTGCCAAAGATTTGCTTCAAAACTACAAAAAGCAAAGACTGATTTGTCAGGTACGGCGTGATTTGTATGTTGTAACCGATTTGGCAAGTAAAATCAGCTTGGCAAATAAGTTTGAAATTGCGGGTAAAATTACCCCAACATCTTATCTTTCGTACCAATCGGCATTGGAATTTCATGGTCTGGCACATCAGGTGTTTTACGATTTATGGGTTTCGAGTAGCAACCGCTTTAATTTGTTCGACTTTGAAGGTATTCGATATCAGTATTGCGAATCAAAAAGTTTGTCGGGAGTAATCGATGCAAGTTCTAGTACATTTATCCGAGTGACTAATTTAGAACGTACTGTGATTGATTGTATTGATAAAATTGAACGTTGTGGTGGCTTGGAAGAATTGATACAGTGCTTTGCGCTCATTACTTATTTAGATGAAGACTTATTGCTCAATTACTTGCACCAATTCAACAAGCAATTTTTATATCAGAAGGTCGGATTTATTTTGGAATATTTTAAGCATGAAATGAAACTTAGTGATAACTTTTTCAGCGTTTGTAAGCAAAAATTAGGTAAAAGCACTCGCTATTTGACAGATAGTTTTGAATCTATTCAATATTTCAAAGAATGGAAAATGTGTGCTCCAACAAATATTCTTTCGGTTTTAGAACAAGGAGGTGAAAACTATGTATAAATACAACAAGAATGATTTGTTCATAGTAAATAATAAATTGTGCCATAATAAACTTCCATCCCGCAATAAGTTTATAATTCCCTGTCCTGGCGTATATATTAAACTTTAATTAATGTGCAAAAAGTATGGGATGCTCTAGGTGGGTTTGAATAAGTCGATTATCAATTCTTGGCAAGCCGAGCGGCAATTATTCGCTTTGGTCGTGACTGTTAGTTCTCACCTAGCGCGCAACTCACATTTTGTGCATAAATATAAATTAGATAAATCCGCTAGGATGGGTTATTTGTTAAGTAAGTTCCACAAAGGTGTTTTCAAGTTTTACGTTAAAGTTAACCTCGGCATTTAATGCTTTGAAAACCTTAATAATCGTGTCAATTGTCGCACTATTTGCACTACTTTCAAGTTTAGAAATTTGTGCTTTTTGTACTCCAATTAATTGTCCTAATTCTTCTTGTGTCAAATGACGTTCTTGTCTCGCAGATTTAATCATTTTACCTAAAACATCCATTCTGAGTTCGTATTCGTACATATCTCTTTCTTTTGTTCCAGTTTTTCCAATATATTTATCTTTCATTTCAGAAAGAGTCTGCGTTTTAATTTCTTTAGTTTCCATTTTATTTTCTATTTGGTTTATTGTTGAAATACTTTTCTCTAATATGTACTGCTCGTTCAATTTCTTTAGCTGGAACCTGATCCACTTTCTTTACGAAACCATGAGTAGCAATAACTAGGGTTTCTTTGTTGTCAGACTTGTCCCAAAATGCAAGCAGTCTGATTTGAAGTCCTGAATATTTTGTCCTGAATTCCCAAATGTCGTTTTGAAGTTTCTTGAATAGTTTTGGGTCATTAGTTTGTTCAGCAAAATCGATGTTGTATAAGATCTTTCGTACTGTTTTTGTGTCGAGCTTGGCAATAAATACGTCTGCCTCATCTAAAAATTTGGTTTCAAAATATCTCATTGATTCATTCTTTTTGTAAAATTGTACAAAGATAGATAAAGTTTCCAAATATAGAAACTATTTTGTTTGTTTTTTTCCATAATTGTCACATAACGAGAGTCACTGATTACTCCCATTTTGCAGTCTTTAGAACTCATTTACTACTCTTTAGAACTCATTTAATACTCTTTAGAATCCATTTTGCAAGGGTCTGTTCAATAAACTGTGTCAGAAAGGATAATTAATTAATATTTTATCTTTGTTCAAAGATAATAATAAATTATGCCATAATTTGCTTCCATCCCGCAAAAGGTTTATTATTTTCAAGTATTTTACTTTTGGATAGCAAGAACAAATGCTTTGGTATATGTAGCTTTATAATTCCCCTATTTATAACGCCATTGTGGCCTGATATCGGGTTTGGAGAACAAAGAATTTACAAAATACAAATATTTTTCAATGTCAATTTAAAATTTTCAAATTCCCTCTTTCTTTGTATCTTTGTAGTCAAAATCAAATTCATAAAATTATTTTTAAAAATGGCTGACGATAAAAAAGTTATTTTCTCGATGGTTGGAGTTAGCAAGACTTTTCCTCCACAAAAAAAAGTATTAAACAATATTTACCTATCCTTTTTTTATGGTGCAAAAATTGGTATAATCGGATTAAATGGATCTGGTAAATCTACTTTATTAAAAATCATAGCCGGTGTCGAAAAATCATTCGATGGTGAAGTTGTTTTTTCGCCGGGATATTCGGTGGGATATTTAGAACAAGATCCCAAGTTAGATAAAACCAAGACTGTCAAACAAATAGTACAAGAAGGAGTTCAGGAAATTGTGGATATGATAGCAGAATATGATCATATTAACGAGCAATTTGCCGAACCGGATGCAGATTTTGATAAATTAATTGCTCGTCAGGGTGAATTGCAGGAATTATTAGATCATGCCGATGCCTGGAACCTGGATAATAAACTGGAACGAGCCATGGATGCACTTCGCTGTCCACCCGAAGAAGCCTTGGTTGAAAACCTTTCGGGTGGTGAACTTCGCCGTGTTGCTTTGTGCCGTCTGTTACTTCGCCAACCCGATATTTTATTGCTCGATGAACCTACCAACCACTTGGATGCAGAATCAGTAGAATGGTTAGAACATCACTTGCAACAATATGCCGGAACAGTAATTGCAATTACTCACGACCGCTATTTCCTTGATAATGTGGCTGGTTGGATTCTTGAACTCGACCGTGGTGAAGGAATTCCATGGAAAGGCAATTACACATCGTGGTTAGAGCAAAAAACCGCACGTATGGCTCAGGAAGAAAAGCAAGCCAGCAAGCGCAGAAAAACCCTCGAACGTGAGTTAGAATGGGTTAGAATGGCTCCAAAAGCCCGTCATGCCAAGGGTAAAGCCCGTCTGGATGCCTATGACAAATTAATTAATGCTGATCAAAAAGAAAAAGAAGAAAAACTGGAACTTTTTATTCCTAACGGACCGCGATTGGGAAATAAAGTGGTTGAAGCCATTGGTGTTTCTAAAGCTTTTGGCGAAAAACTGCTCTTTGAAAATCTTAATTTCATGTTGCCACCCAATGGAATTGTTGGAATTATAGGGCCTAATGGAGCCGGAAAAACAACACTTTTCCGTTTGATGATGGAATTGGAAAAAGCCGATAAAGGAACTTTTGAAGTGGGCGAAACAGTTAAAATTGGATATGTTGACCAAAGTCATGCCGACATTGACCCGGAAAAAACTGTATATCAGGTTATTTCAGGAGGAACAGAGTTTATTCGTGTAGGCGGTAAAGACATCAATGCCCGGGCTTATCTATCACGTTTCAACTTCGCGGGAGGAGATCAGGAAAAACTCTGCGGAATACTTTCGGGCGGTGAACGAAATCGACTTCATTTGGCACTAACATTAAAGTCGGAAGCCAATGTTTTGTTGCTCGATGAGCCAACCAATGATATAGATGTGAATACTTTGCGTGCTTTGGAAGAAGGTTTGGAAGCCTTTGCAGGATGTGCAGTGGTTATTTCGCACGATAGATGGTTCCTCGATCGTATTTGTACGCATATAATTGCTTTTGAAGGAAATTCAGAAATTTTTGTTTTCGAAGGATCGTATTCGGAGTATGAAGAAAATAAGAAAACCAGATTGGGCGATGAAGGTCCAAAACGTATTCGATATAAAAAATTGATGGTATAAAATATTTCTGCCCCTAGACCCTTTAACAGCTTGCTCAAGAGTACGTAGAAGAGTCGACAAAAAGTAAAAAAACAAACTCAAAAACAACTCTTTCTGCCCTCATTTTGGGGGCAGAAGTTGTATGCCTAATATGTCTCAACAATCCAATATAGCCCTTTATTTATCGAATAAATCGGATAAAAACTATATTCTCAATGAAATTTTAGAGAATAGGTTTTTAAATGCTTTGGTAGATTTAAATGTGCTAAAAGGCGTGCTATATTCTTCTATTACAATAGATAAAATTATTGAAGAAGAAATTCAACATGATAAAATTCTTATCCAAAGTGAAGACAACAAGAACCTGCGAACTATGTCGAGCGGGCAACAGCGTAAAGCCCTTCTCAAGTATCTTTTAGCTCAAAATCCTGAATTTATTTTATTGGATGATGTCTATAGCAATATTGATAAACAAACCCAACAAGAAATTACCGGAACCTTAAACAAGCTAGGTAATTCAATATTGTTAATTCAAATACTGTTTAGAAGAAGAGATTTATTAGACTCTATAGATACCATTTATTTTGTAGATAATCAAAATAATATATCACATTCCGAATCAAGAAAAACTTTTACAGAAAAACATCTAATTGATGAATCTGACAAACGGAGTTTCGTTTTACCACAAAGTTATTCAGATAATTTAATCGAAACCGAGCTTTTAGTTGAACTGAATAACATAAATGTGAATTATGAAGATAAAAAAGTATTACATAATTTAAACTGGACAATAAAAAAGGGTGAATTTTGGCAACTAGTAGGTCCAAATGGTTCAGGTAAAAGCACTTTGGTATCCATGATTTCGGGCGATAATCCCAAAGCTTATAGACAAGATATAACATTGTTTGGCAGGAAAAAAGGTTCGGGTGAATCAATTTGGGACATTAAAAGTAAAATTGGCTATTTTACTCCGGCCATGATACATCAATATAAACGTAGTTCAACTGTCGAAGAAATGATAATTTCAGGCATAGTTGATTCTGTAGGATTGTATATTCAACCCACAGATATACAGAAAGATATAGCCCATGAATGGATGCAAGTGCTAGGGCTAAGAGATAGAAAAACTTTATTTCAAAAAATCAGTTTAGGACAACAGCGCATGGTTATGGTTGCAAGAGCCATGGTAAAACATCCGGCCTTATTAATACTTGATGAACCAACCATAGAATTGGATGATGAAAATACTTTGCTTTTTATTGATTTGATTCATGCCATTGCCCGTGAAAAAGAAACGGCAATTATATACATTTCACATCGCGATGAGGATAATTTGAATCCAAATAATATTTTTGAGTTAATAAAAACTGATAATGGATATACAGGTATTGGATGATTTTATTTTGCTAAGACTCTGCCCCCCAACCCCCTGAAGGGGGAGTTATAGAGCGTTATTCAATATTAATTAGTCATTAAATATTATTTTTTAGTATTTTATTGTCGCTTTTATTAAACCTTAATTCTACTATGACAGATTATAAATTTCAAAATAAAATATCAGAGACAATACTAATTCACATCCCCTTTAGGGGCTTGGGGCAGTTAAAAAATTATTATGTATTTCCGCCCCAAACCCCTAAAGGGGCTTAAAGTTACCTCTGATTTATTGATTATTTTCGCATAAAACTTAATCTGTCAAAGTCGAATTAGTCACAAAATTTATGTACTATTGGAGTAATATTGAGTAGTTACGATTTTTTGTCATGTTATTTTTATATTCGATTTTTCGACATGATAGCAGTTTTCTAAACATTTTTCTCTTTTCATATTTTTCATTTCATTTAAAATCAATTCATTAAGTGGCCGGTATTTATATTCATATTCCTTTTTGTAAACAAAGATGCACCTATTGCGACTTTTACACACAAGTTGCACCACAACTAATTCCCGACCTTGTTGAGGCATTAATCAAAGAAATGCATTTGCGAAAAGAATATCTAAGCAATGAAATTGTAGAAACAATATATTTTGGTGGTGGGACTCCTAGTTTACTTACAAAAAATCAGTTTGCTTCTATATTCGATGCTATTTTTAGTTTGTTTCAAGTAAGCACACACCCCGAAATTACTTTTGAAGCGAATCCGGATGATTTAAATATTGATTTTTTTAACAATATCACATCTTTACCTTTTAATAGAATTAGTATAGGTATTCAATCATTCGATGATTTAAGCTTGAAAAGTTTAAATAGACGACACGATGGGAAACAAGCCACAGAAGCTGTTAAAAATGCACAAAGCTTTGGTTATAAAAACATTAGCATCGATTTGATTTATGGATTACCCAATCAAACTATAGAAAATTGGTTGGAACAACTAAAAATGGCTTTCGAATTGAATGTGCAGCATATTTCAATTTATGGTTTAACTTACGAAACAGGAACCCGACTTTACAAACAACGTGAAAGAGGTGAAATAAATGTGGTTAACGACGAAGAAATGATCAATATGTATCAAATTATGCTGAAAGCTATGAATGAAAATGGATTCGAAGCTTATGAGATTTCTAACTTTGCATTAGCGGGATTTCGATCACAACATAATAGCTCCTATTGGAAACTAAAAACTTATTTGGGTTTAGGCCCTTCGGCTCATTCCTTCAAAGACACTGTACGTCAATGGAATATCTCTTCTACTAAAAAATATATTCAGGCAATAAATGCTCAAGAAAACTGTTTTGAGAGTGAAAATCTAAGCGTGAACGATAGGTATAACGATTATATTATGATAAGTCTTCGTACATGTGAAGGGATAAATACCAAATTTATCCAGGACAATTTTGGCGAAAAGTATTATAGCTTTTGTATGTCGAATGCTTTAAAATATATCGATTCAAAAAAGCTAATGCTTAGAAAAAATAGGCTTGAACTTAGTTTAGAAGGAATACATATTTCAAATTTGATAATTAGTGATTTAATGATAATCTAAATAGAAAATCAACATACAATTTCTTTAAATAGACTCCTCTCAACTCAAAAATAAATTGTACTTTTGTATCTAAATTTTTTATATAAAACATGGGAGATAAAGCACAAAACACAAACCTTCGTTCAAATTTTTCGCGTTGGTTTTGGCGGATATTTGTATTAGGAATTTTTTCAGTCATTTTGATTTTTGTTTTCATTACCATAGGATGGATAGGCTATTTACCACCAATTGATGAGCTTCAAAATCCAATAAACAAATACGCAACTGAAATATACTCATCAGATTTACAATCACTTGGACAATTTTCAAAAAGCAAAAACAACAGAATAAAGACTGATTATAATCAAATTTCAGAACATGTAGTTCATGCTTTAGTTGCTACCGAAGATGTTCGTTTTTACGAGCACTCGGGTATAGATGGTATAGCCTTAACGCGTTCGGCAATTTTAAGAGGAATTTTTCAGCGTAAAAGTTCAGGTGGTGGCAGTACAATAACTCAGCAACTTGCCAAACAACTTTATTCACCCGAAGCCGAAAACTTTGTTGAGCGGGCATTTCAAAAACCAATAGAATGGGTTATTTCAGTAAAACTTGAAAAGCTTTACACCAAAGAAGAGATAATTACTATGTATCTCAACCAATTTAGTTTCCTTTACAATGCCGAAGGAATTAAATCTGCAGCACAAGTATATTTCAGTACCACACCAAAAAAATTAAAAGTCGAAGAAGCAGCTACTCTTGTAGGAATGTGTAAAAATCCTTCACTTTATAATCCAGTAAAATATAATCAAAGATCGCTGGAACGCAGAAATGTAGTGTTAAATCAAATGCGTAAAGCTGATTTTATCACGCGTGAGCAATACGATTCATTAAAAGTACTTCCATTAACTTTAAAATTCAGAAAAGCGGATCATAAATTAGGAATTGCTCCCTATTTCAGAGAATATTTAAGAAAGATATTGAATGCTGATGAACCCAATAAAAGTGATTATGCCGATTGGCAAAAACAAAAATATATTGATGATCTTTGGCAATGGGAAAACAATCCTTTATACGGATTTTGCAATAAAAATTCAAAACCTGATGGCACAAAATACAATATTTATGTTGATGGTTTGAAAATTTATACAACCATTGATTCACGTATGCAACAATATGCTGAAGATGCTGTTAATGAGCATATTATTGCATTACAAAAATCTTTTTTTAAAGAAAAACGGGGACGCTCTTATGCACCATTTTCGCGATATTTGAAAAAAGAAAAAGCAGATGAAATTATGGCAAATGCCATTAAACAAACAGAGCGATACTCCAGAATGAAAGCCGGCGGATTTAGCAATTCTGAAATCAATGCAGCATTTAAAAAATCGGTTGAAATGCAGGTTTTTTCGTATAATGGCATGATAGACACCACTATGACACCTTACGATTCAATTCGATATCATAAACATTTTTTACGTTGTGGATTTATGTCGATGGATGTAAAAAGTGGTCATGTAAAAGCTTATGTTGGCGGTCCTAACTTCAGTCATTTTCAATATGATATGGTAAATGTAGGACGCAGACAAGTTGGTTCTACCGTTAAACCTTATCTTTATACACTAGCCATGGAGGAAGGAATGTGGCCATGTGATCAAACAATTAACAGACCAATAACTTTGATAACCGGTACAGGAGAGTCATGGACGCCCAGAAACAGTTCAAGATCCAGAATTGGTCAATCGGTAAGTTTGCGTTGGGGTTTAGCTAACTCAAACAACTGGATTTCAGCTTATTTAATGAGTTTATACACACCGGAATCATTGGTAAAATTAATGCGTTCATTCGGTATCAGAAGTCAACTTGACCCGGTAGTTTCATTATGTTTAGGTCCTTGCGAGATTTCGGTTGCCGAGATGGTTGATGCCTATACAGCATTTCCAAACAAAGGTATTAGAGTTGAACCAATTTATGTTACGAGAATTGAAGATGCTAATGGAAATATAATCGCAACTTTTGCTCCAAAAATGCATGAAATTTTTAGTGAAACTACTGCTTATAAAATGATTTACATGATGCGTAGCGTAGTTGATGGAGGAACAGGAGGTAGAATTAAAAGCAAATATGGTTTAAACATGCAAATAGGTGGTAAAACCGGTACTACTCAAAATAATTCAGATGGTTGGTTTATGGGCTATACACCATCCTTAGTATCAGGCGTTTGGGTAGGTGGCGAAGATAGAGATATACATTTCGATGGCATTACTGAAGGTCAGGGTGCAAGTATGGCACTTCCTATTTGGGCTTTGTATATGAAAAAAGTATTGAATGACCACAGCATAGGCTATTCTTCGAGCGAAACATTTGAAATCCCATCTTCGTTTAATGTAAACGAAGGTTGCGAAGCTAATCTTTATGAATAGTTTTCATTTTTTTTGAATTATAATTATTCGTTGGTTATTAAAGGTTTAATTTGCTGAAGTTTATAATATTTGAAAAGTTCTGATAAGAATATTAAAGAATATCGCTATTTTAAGAATATAGAAATTTATAATTGTATTTTTGCTATGCTGGCTTAATTCTTGTTCATAATGAAATAAAAACAGAGCCCCCCAACCCCCTGAAGGGGGAGCACTAGAGCGTTATTCAATATTCAATCAATCATTAAATTTCATTTTATGGCATTTCAAGTGTCATTTAAATTAGAAGTTTACTACAAAATCAATGTTCTGGACTATTGTAGAAGTCCTCAGTAGTTACGATAAAATTAAAACTCAGCATTATAAATATTTTATAAGTGAGTAGTAAAAAAATGATAATATATCCTCCTATAAATTGAAAAAAATAATCTTTATTATCCTACTTGGTTGTTTCCAATTGACGACATATTCACAATGGAACACTGATCGTATTTTGGACATTGGTCGAAATGCCTTGTATTTTGAAGATTATGTACTATCCATACAATATTTTAATCAGGTTATTAAAATTAAACCTTATTTAGCTGAGCCTTACATGTATAGGGCAATGGCAAAAATTCAATTGGGTGATGATAAAGGCGCCGAAATTGATGCCAGTGAAGCTATTGACAGAAATCCCTTTTTACCACAAGCATATTATATCAGAGGATTTGCGCGTCGCCGAATAAGTAATTATTCCGATGCAGTTTCAGATTTTTCAAAAGCCATCGAGTTCAGTCCCAATAGTTTAAACTTATTGCTGAATAGAATGGATGCCTTATTAAAACTTGAAAAGTTTGATGATGCAATGTCCGATTTAGATACCTACATGAAACTAAGTGCTAAAAATAATGCCATGCTTTACGAAAAAGGCTTTATTTTATTGCAAATGAAAGATACTTTGGGTGCAGAAAAAGCATTCAATCAATTTATACAGTCCGACAGTACAAATACTTTGGGTTGGAGCGCAAGAGCACTTTTATATATGCAAAAACAGAATTTAAAAGATGCTTATAATGATTATTCTCAGGCAATTAAATTGAAATCGAATTATGTTGGCGATTATATTAACCGAGGTATAATAAATGTGCAGCGCAAAAATTACAGACAAGCATTAACTGATTATGACCAGGCAATAAAAATTGATAAAAAAAGTGATTTAGCCTATTATAACCGTGGATTGTTAAGAGCTAATTTGGGTGATAACAACAATGCATTGAGCGACTTAAACAAGGTTTTAGAACTTGATACCGCTAATATTGAGGCTCGTTTCCGTAAAGCTATGCTCGAAAACACGGTGGGTCAATACCGAAATGCTATTGCCGATTATAAAATTATTTTAGCCAGATATCCTTATTTTATACCTGCCTACAGTGGGCTGGCTGATGCCGAAGATGGCTTAGGAAATAAAAAAGAAGCCTATAGATATAGATTAAGAGCTTACGAAATTGAAAAAGACAAGGATAATATTAAACGTAAATCGAAGGATATTATTAAAACGGATAATAAACTAGCTACAAATGTTCAAAAAGGTTCGTCGAATAAAAAAACTGAAATGTTTAACCGGTTTGCAACTCAAAACATGGATGATTCACAGTCAGAGTCGAAATACAAAGATGAAACAAGAGGTAATGTACAAGATAATTATGCGGATGTGATAAATGAAAGTAATTTTTATCTTTCGTACTATGCCAAACCAGATCAAATAAAAAGAACAAATCTATATCAGCCCATGGTTGAAGATTATAACAAATTAAATATTTTAAATTCAAATCTGAAAATAACAAATAAGGAAATACCTTTGACTTCTGATTTAATTAATTTGCATTTTGAAGCAATAAATAATATTTCGAGTAAAATATCTGAAAATGAAACTGATGCTAATTTATATTTTAAACGAAGTTTAGAATTTTCATTGGTTCAGGATTTTAATAGTGCAATTGAAGATTTAAATAAAACACTATCAATGAATCAAAATTTTGCACTGGCATACTTCAGTCGTGCAAACATACGTTACAAACTGGTAGAATATATGAAATCTACAGCCGCTGAGAATGCCATAAATTCAAACGAAAATAATATTGATTTAAATAAGCGACTCTCAACAGAGAATAAAAACAAGTTTGAAGTGGAAATGATCATGCGCGATTACGATAAAGTAATTGAATTGCAACCTAACTTTGCATTTGCTTATTATAACAAAGCAAATATACTATGCACTCAAAAAGATTATCGAACAGCCATTTCAAATTTTTCAAAAGCAATTGAATGTGATGCCGATTTTGCTGAAGCTTATTTTAACAGAGGCTTGACTTATATCTTTATTGGGCAAGACAACCTGGGTTTAGCCGATTTAAGTAAAGCCGGAGAATTAGGAATTTATCAATCGTATAATTTGATGCAAAGATTTAGAAATTAAGTTTCATCTTTTACTAACTCCTCTCCTACTCTATATTTTAAAAATTTGACACCAAACTTTTCTAAAATATCAAAGCCTAAACTTATACCCATAGTTTCCCATGAATTTCCGGCTTTGTTATGAGCTTGAATTAAATTGATGTGAATCGGTGTTTTATCAATGACAATTTCTTTGCTCATTATAGTTCGATGAGATTTGTATAAATCGTTGAACCATAATTTATTAATATTGGGCATCAATTTTTCCAAACAAAAGCTTGTAAGCGTTTTATGAGTTATCCAATAAATATTAAGTGGTGTAAAATATAGGATGGCATTGGGTGAACCTGTGTAAATCCATCCCGGCGTGTCGGGGTATTTACTATAAATTTCGATATAAAAATCTCCAAAATCTTTTTCGCGAAATTTTTCTGAAACACGATAGCAAACTCCCTTTCGCGTTATAAGCAAATCAACATCTTGACGTTGCATTTCCATATCACTTTTCGAGTCAGTGTTAAATCGTTTAATTTCAGACACACTCAAAATGTTCCGATAAAAGGTATCAGCTTTTTGAGCCTGTTCCCTCTCATACTTTAAGCTTATATTGAAATTATGTAACATGGACTTAAGTTTTTTAATGCAATTACTTGATTATCAAAAACTTATTGTTAAAATTATGAGAATTCCCTTATAATATTTTGTTTTAAACAAAGTTTTAAATCTTCAAAATTTATTACTTTACCAAGTTCTTTGGCCATAGAAGTAACACCTTTATCCACAAAACCACAAGGATTAATGTGATTAAAATACTGTAAATCAGTGTTTACATTGAGTGCGAATCCATGCATAGTAACATATCGCGAACTTCTTACACCTATGGCACATATTTTTCTGCAATTTGGCAAACCAACATCGAGCCAAACTCCGGTAGCTCCATCTAAACGACTAGTGTTTATGCTATATTGTAACAAAGTTTGAATAATTGCTTCTTCAATTTTAAAAATATACTGTTTAAGACCTAAATTGAAGTTTGCTAAATCGAATATAGGATAACCAACTACTTGACCAGGCCCATGATAGGTGATATCACCTCCTCTATTCGTTTTTACAAAAATGGCATCGTTTGCTTGTAACTGTATGTAATTAAGCAACATATTGTGTTCATCTCCGCTTTTGCCCAATGTATAAACATGCGGATGTTCACAAAAAATTAAGTTATTTTCAGTAGGTTGATTGTTTATTTTACTTTTTATTGTTTCGCTGAAAATTTCCTCTTGTTTTTCAAAAGCACTATTGTAATCAATTAATCCCCAATCGGTAAACAAAATTGTTTTATCTAAACTCATTTTACATCTTTATTTGTCAAAATTTACTTTTTCTATTTTCCCCATAAGACTTTGAATCTTCGATTTTCTTCGTAAAATATAGGATGAAGGATGCGAAGCACTATATTTTCGGGGATTGGGTAAACAAGCTGCAATTAATGCGGATTGTGATTTTGTTAATTTAGAGGCATTTTTACCAAAATGTTCAAGAGCTGCTGCCTCAATGCCATATATTCCATTTCCCATCTCTATCACATTCAAATATACCTCCATAATTCTTTCTTTCGACCAAAAAAGTTCAATCAAAACAGTAAAATAAGCTTCAAGACCTTTGCGAATATACGAGCGGTTTGGCCATAGAAATACATTTTTTGCTGTTTGTTGCGATATTGTACTTCCTCCCCGAATTCTTTTTCCTTTTGAGTTGTGTTTTATAGCTTTTTCAATATCATCAATTGAAAAACCATGATGTTTCATAAATAAATTGTCCTCAGATGATACTACTGCCTGAATTGCATTGGGTGAAATTTCATCTATCGAAACCCATTTTTTGGAGTTTTTAGGCATTTCGCCGGCAAAAACAGATTCAAAACTTCGAATAACCATTAGAGGCGTTAAATATATTGGTATAAATCGAGCTAGAATAACCCAACTTATACTTAAAACAAAAAACAAAAGTATTAAATTACGTACAAATCGACCTAGGCGGGCCAGAAATCCAGTATTTTTTGGTTTTTTTGATTTAAACATAAATGAAACAGAAATAATTTATATTGATATTTTTTAATTGGATATTTTATATTGATAATAGTCTAAGAATTACAAAGTTTTATTCATCATCTTCTCATATTCAATCTTATAAGTTGATGAGTCAATTTTAGTTTCTTTTGCCAAATCAAGTGCTTTTCTTTGCATACTTAATGCTTCTTCAAACATTTTCAATTGATATAATAAATGTGCATAAGTATCGTAAAAAGCTGGCTTTGGACTAATCTCTATAGCACGACGAATCCAAATCAGTGCTTTAAAAAGATAATCGTTATTGTTTTTTGCCATATTATAAAAATCCCAAGCTGCATTATTTAAATCTACAGCATAAACATCTTTAGCAACTACAAAACTGTATTTTTTCTTTACAGTTGAATCGTTCATCTGAATCGATGATACTTCTCTGGCATTATTCTTTGCTTTTATGAAATTTAATGAATCGAGCTTTCTAACTGAATCTACTGTAAGATTAAGATAATAATTGTCATAGTGCAACTTAGCAATTAATAAATACATAGCTGTATCCTTTATGCCTTTATAATAACGTAACTTTATTAAACTAGAATTCTTGTAACCTTCATTATAATTTCTCCCCCACGAATTCTGCGTAAATCTTTCTACTTCAAATGCTCTGTTTTTATTTTTACTTGCAATTGCACTATTTAAAGAATTATTTATAATAGCATTATCAATAGCTTTACGTACAGCTAAAGGTTCTGTTTTATAAATACTATCATTAATCAGCTTGTTTAATTTTGCCAATTTGTACGCAGTACCGTCAATAATTGGACCTGCTTTTAATATAAACAATACTTGGTCGTAACTATTTAATTCACAAACTTTTAAATCTAAAACATATTTCTCTATCAACTCATCATTTTTTACCAAGCCAGCTTGTTGACGTTTTAAAATATAGTTTTTTAAAAAAGTATGGCTGTTTTCACCCGCAGCATATCGATTCTCATATTCGAGTAAAGTTTTAGGTTCTGAATACTTTTTATTAGTGGTTGATTTTTGAGCAATCAAAGGCATCACGCATGTCAATAATACAAACAAAGAAATAATGGAGTGTTTCATTTTTTTTAATTAGCATTTATATAAATTTTGAGCCTTCGGAGTTCTATAATTAACTGAATCTTAAGTAATAAAAAATCAAAACAATGCCAATTAGAAAATTAATTTCAGATTAAAAAAATCAATTCTAACAAATTTGAATTCAACTATTATTATTCAGGTTTTTTATTCAAAAAACTAATTATGGCTTTTTGAATAGTTACATATTTAAATATAAATCCTGATTGAAGAATAACTTTTGGGTACAACGAACAACTGTTTAAGATTAAACTAGGTTCTGTTCCAATTAATTTAGCTGCAATTTTTATGGCAAATTCGGGAGCTGGAATACCTATCTTTACCCCTAAACATTGTCTGAAATTTTCCATCAATCTTATGTTTGTAATAGGTTGTGGTGATGTGCAATTTACAACACCTCTAATTCTCTCATCGTTTATTAAGTGAACTATCATACGATAATAATCTTCAATATGAATCCAACTAAACATTTGATATCCAGAACCTAATTTACCTCCTAAGCCAAATTTAGTAAGCTGATACAATCGTGTAAACACACCACCATTTTTAGTTAGTACCACTGAAGTTCTTAAAGCAACCTGACGTGTATTGCTTAGTTTGAAATCGAAAAATGATTTTTCCCAACTCTGAACTACAAATGATAAAAAATCATCTGCAAATTTTGTTGAAGTTTCTAAAGCCGGTGTTTTATTTAAAGAACTATAAATAGCAGATGCACTGACATTTATCCACAACTTTGGAGGATTTTTACAATCAAGTATTGCATTTCCAATTTTTTCAGTCGATTCAATTCTTGATTCTAAAATTTCTGCTTTATTTTTTTTATTATGTCTGCAATTTATAGATTTTCCTGCCAAATTTAATATTAAATCAGCATTTTCAAGAGCACTTACTATTGCATCATGCTGCCATGAGACTTGATTTTTTTGACGTGAAATAACTAAAATTTCAGCATTCATTTTTGCGAACTCATTTTGTAAATAACTACCAATCAGTCCCGTTCCTCCTGCAATAACAATTTTCATAAAAAAGTTTTACATTAATTATTGGCTAAATAAAAAAACAATCTTTTGAAGATTTTTAAATTTTATTTAATTTGAAAATCTTACCTTTCCAGGCATCTATTTGAGTTTTGAAATTAACTTTAGTACTTAAATTAAATTCTGGCACAACTTCAGATGGATTTAATAAATTAACGCATTGATATTTACCTCCATCTTTTAAATTTAAATATTTAAAAGCTTCATTTGGAAAACAGACTTCTGTTTCTAAATGTGTATCGTGAAAATTGAGTACAATTAATATTAATTCATCTTTATATTTTCTTAAAAAAGCAAACTGTTCATGCGTGTTAAATTTCGAGTTCTCTAAATTTGCGAATACTAAATCAAACATCAATCCCTGACTTAAAGCTTTCTCTGTCAGTGTGATATTTAAAAGTCTTTTGTAAAAATCACGAATTTCTTTTTGCTCTTTATTTAATTTTGATGTATTAAATTTACCTTCATTTGTCCATGCTTGCAATGATTTTACTCCCCAATAATCGAATATTGATGTTCTTCCATCTACGCCGCTGAATCCTTCGAAGTCCATACCTAGTTCACCCAGTTCTTGTCCTGAATAAATCATTACCGGAGCTTTTGTAAGTGTTGCAGCCACTATCATAGCCGGTTGCGCATAAATGCCATCTCCGGCAAAAAAACCGGATGCTATTCTTTGTTCATCGTGATTTTCGAGAAAATTCAACATGCTATCTTCAATACCTCCTAATGACTGCCATGTTTGGGTTAATTCACGGGCTGGCGTATTCCGACTTGTAATATCACGTAATTTATCGTAAAGCCCAACTTTATCGTATAGATAATCAAATTTTCCGTTATAAATATAATTTTTATACTCATTTGGATTATAAACTTCAGCAATAAAAATAATGTCGGGATAACTTATTTTTATTTGAGGAATAACCCATGCCCAAAACTCTACAGGTACCATTTCAGCCATATCACAGCGAAATCCATCTATATTTTTTGAAGCCCAAAACAGCAAAATATCCAACATTTTATGCCAAGTATCCGGAATTGGGTCAAATTGTTTTTGCATTCCTTCCACATAGTTTACTCCATAATTTAGTTTCACAGTTTCATACCAATCATTAATTGTTGGATTAGCTGTAAACATATCATTTCCAGTGGCTTTGGCAGGATATTCAAAATAATCATGTATATCAAAGCCTGGATTAAATTTTTGATTTGGGATATAATAAAAATTATTTAATGGCGAAAAATGCCATTCAGGATGGTCATTTTCACCCAAATCCTTAACCCCTGCCGGTTTTGCATCTGATGAATATTGACGTGAAACATGATTTGGTACAAAATCAATAATCACTTTCATATCAGCCTTGTGAGTTCTTTTTACCAAATCTTCAAATTCAGTCATTCTTAAATTTACGTCTTCGGCTAAATCAGGATCTACATCATAATAATCCTTAATAGCATAAGGTGAACCCGCTTTGCCTTTCACTACGCTTGCATGATCTTTATTAATTCCAAACGCTGAATAATCAGTTTGTGTGGCATGTTCAATTATACCTGTGTACCAAATATGACTAATTCCCAACTTTTTAATTTCATTCAAAGCCTTAGTTGTGAAGGAATTAAATTTTCCACAACCATTTTGTTCAATGCTTCCATGTGGAATTCGATTACTGTTATAATTACCGAAATGGCGTGGAAAAACTTGATATATAGTGAATTTTGACATTATATGTTTACTAATGATAGTTAATAATTTAAATAATAATTTGATTCATTTCTTTGCTCTTGAATTGTAAATTCAAATTCAGCAATATTTGATTTTTGTGGTGAGATATTAGATGTTTTTAAAACAGAAATTTGCATATCATCTAACCATAATTTTGATTTTGAAGGAACTATAAATCCAAAATAGTTACCTGAGTCAATCAATTCTGATTCAGTGGAATATACATATTTATCATTAATAAAGTAATATAATATATTTGATAATCTTACTATTTTTAAAATATTAATTCCCATAGGCAAAATTGTTGGAACAGATAATTCGGTATAAAAACTATACCATCCCCTATTGCCCATATTCATTTTACTATTATTATTGACACTAAAATACTCTATGGCTTTATCACCAATATCCTTATTTCCAAATACTAAACCATAATTATCCGACTTATTAGGCGACTCGCATTGCATTTTTATTTCAAATGAAAAATCGTTTTTCGAGTCGACAGTTGTTTGACCAAAAATGAAATATGAGTTCGTTGCTTTCGATTCGAAAAGTAATCTTTTTTTATCGATACTGATTTTATAACCCACATTATCAGTCATATCCCACCCTGCATCTGCCTTATTTTCAGTATCAAAGCTTAAATATATTTTTCGTTTAAAAACGTTAGTATCGGCAGCCAATGTTAAAGTTGAAAAAGATGGTGCTGTGGTACTTTCATTAAAAAGTTCATCAACATAATACGCTCTTCTCATACCACGATAATTTATATTCCAAGGTCTTTCATTTACTTTATCACCACCGCACATAATTGATTTCCAATCACCATTTTCGAGGGTAGTATTTAAATGTCGTCTATTTAAAATTCCATGTCCAAGTTCGTGGTAAAGCAAATTTTCTTTCATAAGAGCTTCACCCGATTTTCCTTTTAATTTGGCCCAATATTCTTTGTCAATTTCAATGCGAATAGGAGTTTCGTAATGACATAATCCAGCTTGGTTATCCTTAAGCGTGGCAAATTCAACTATTAAACCACTTGTTTTTAGATTTAATATTTTATTCCTTTTTAATGCATCTTGTTCAAATAAAACAACATAACTCTCAAATTCGGTGTCAACACGGTATTCATTATTATCGTCACAGCCTAAAAAACTGCTTAAAAAAAATGAAACTATAATTATTTTAAAAAAAAACGACCTCATCAATAAAAATTTTTGTACAAATATAAACAAAAAACCTCTTTAAACGTTAGATAGGAAAAAGAATTACATACTTAATTATATAAATAAATTAAATTAAAAAGTAAAATGTCAACAGTAACTTTTAAAGGAACAGCAGTTCAATCAAATGGTAGTTTACCTGAAGTAGGCTCACAAGCACCTGAATTTAAATTAGTTGGAGCCAGTTTGAACGAAATTAGTTTAGCCGACTATAAAGGAAAAAAAGTATTATTAAATATTTTTCCAAGTATCGATACCGGAGTGTGTGCTGCTTCAGTTCGTAATTTTAATAAATGGGCTTCAAGTCAGGAAAATGTAGTTGTAATATGCGTTTCTAAAGATCTTCCATTTGCTCAAAGTCGTTTTTGTGGTGCCGAAGGTTTGGAAAATGTAATCACAGCATCCGACTTCCGTTACAATAATTTTGCTACTGACTATGGAGTATTAATGACCGATGGCCCTTTGGCCGGCTTAATGGCTCGCTCGGTTGTTGCCATCGACGAAAATGGCAAAGTAGTTTACAATCAACTAGTTCCCGAAATAGTTGAAGAACCAAGCTACGATGTTAAATTTTAAAAAGTAAACAAACTGTTTCAAGACCAGTTTGCTTAATTACGTGTGAAATATCCTCTTCTTACTCATGTGAGTAACGAGAGGATATTGTTTTTTTATTTATTTAAGTGATTGTAAACCATTTCGTAAGTTGGAACTTCAATATTATGCTTTTTAGCTAAATCAATTACAATACCTGTTAGAGTTTGTAATTCAGTTTTTTTATTCGCTTTGAAGTCGGAATGCATCGATGAAGTAGTATTCAAAGGTAATCTTTCGATATGACGAATTGTAGTTTCAATAATGTCAAAATCAAAGTTAATTCCTTCCGCTTTAGCTACTTTCAACAATTCATTCATAAAATTAAGTGTTGTATTTTTCCGCTCATTACTTGTTAACACATCTCTAAATCCTACATTATAATAGCTTGTAAGAGAAGCTGTTGTTGAAATAAATATAAATTTCCGCCAAATTATCATGGAAATATTCTCACTCAAAGTAGCTTTTATTCCGGCATCTTTCAGCAACTTTTCCATAAAAAGCAATCGTGAATTTGTTACTTTTTCCAACCCAAAAAACAGATCATGTATTCCACCCGAACTCTCAACAACACCCGGTTCATTCAATCGACCTACAATATAAACACATCCATTCCAAACTTCATTGCTGGGTAATAATTTTCTAATTCTTGTGCTTATATCTATTCCATTCAAAAGTGGCAAAATTACTGTCTTATTTGATATACAAGGCATTAACAGCTTGATACTTTCATCCAAATCATAACTTTTGGTAGTTAATATAATATAATCAGCTTTGCCTATTTCTAAAATATTATCAGTTGCCAAAGTCGGATGGACAGTAAAAGTTTCTGTTTCGGTAATGAGTGTTAATCCATTTTCCCTTACTTTTTTTAAGTGTTCACCTCGAGCAACAAAATATATTTCTATATTTTCATCGTTTTCATATTGTTTTGCTAGTAAGCCTCCGTAATATCCTCCTACTCCACCCAGACCAACTATGACTATTTTTGTTTTCATGTAAAATTATTTTATAATTATAAATAAAACCCTTAAATAGTGATATTTAAGGGTTTGTATATTATTATCATTTGAAAATTTTCAAAGGCTGTTTTATATTAATATATTTCATAAAACTTGGTACAATTTATCATTAAAAAATGACAAATGCGAGCTAAAAACTCACCATTCAAGGGGTTGGAGAGCTTATAGTCACTTTTTATTTCAAATCAATAACCAAATTTAATTCATCTAACTGAACCTGATCAATTTTTGAAGGTGCATCTATCATTACATCGCGCCCTGAATTATTTTTTGGAAAAGCCATACAATCGCGAATAGTATCAAGTCCTGCAAAAAGCGAAACCAAACGATCCAAACCAAAAGCCAAACCTCCATGAGGTGGAGCACCATATTGGAATGCACTCATTAAGAAGCCAAATTGAGCTTGAGCTTTTTCGGGGGTAAAACCTAATAACTCGAACATGCGATTTTGTAAGGCGCTATCATGAATACGAATAGACCCACCTCCAAGTTCTACACCATTGATAACCATATCATAAGCTGTAGCTCTTACTTGTCCCGGATCGGTATCAAGTAGTGGAAGATCATCTAAATTAGGTGAAGTAAATGGATGATGCGTGGCATAAAAACGTTGTGTATCTTCGTCCCATTCAAAAAGCGGGAAGTCGATAACCCACAAAGGTGCGTATACATTTTTATCACGAAGACCTAGCTTTGAAGCAACTTCAAGCCTTAATTCGCACAATGCTTTTTGAGTTTTAATTTTATTGCCAGCCAAAATTAGAATTAAATCACCGGCTTGTGCATTAAACAAAGCAGCAATGTTTTTTAAATCATCAGGGGTATAAAATTTATCAACCGACGATTTGAAAGTTCCATCGGCTTCGCAACGAATATAAACCAGTCCTTTTGCACCAATTTGAGGGCGTTTTACAAAATCGGTCAGTTCATCAATTTGTTTACGTGTATAAGTTGCACATCCTGAAGCACATATACCACCCACATATGGTACGCTGTCGAAAACTACAAAATCATGTCCTGAAACAATTTCTTTCAATTCAACCAGTTTCATTTCAAAACGAATATCAGGTTTATCAGAACCATAATGCTTCATGGCATCGTGCCAGGTCATGCGTGGGAAAGCTTCAGTCATATCCATGTTTTTCACAAACTTGAATAAATGCTTAATCATTCCTTCAAAAGTATTCAGCACATCTTCCTGCTCGATAAATGACATTTCGCAGTCGATTTGAGTAAATTCAGGCTGACGGTCGGCACGTAAATCTTCATCCCTAAAACATTTTGCAATCTGGAAATAACGGTCGAAACCTGAAACCATCAAAAGTTGCTTAAATAGCTGTGGCGACTGAGGCAAGGCATAAAATTCACCAGCATTCATACGTGAAGGCACCACGAAATCGCGTGCACCTTCGGGTGTTGAACCAATTAAAATGGGTGTCTCAACTTCCAAAAATCCGAGTTGATCAAGATAACGACGAGTTTCGAAAGCAATTTGATGACGCAAAATTAAATTACTGCGTACATTATTCCTTCGCAAGTCTAAATATCTGTATTTCATTCGAATATCATCACCACCATCTGTATTCTCTTCGATAGTAAATGGAGGAGTTTTTGATTCGTTCAATACCTGTAATTCTGATACAAGTATTTCAATATCACCAGTTTCAATATTCGAATTTTTATTACTTCTTAAAGCAACTTCACCTTTAACCTGAATTACAAATTCACGTCCAAGCGTGTTTGCCAAATCAAATAATTCAGCATTAACATCTTGATTTAGTACAAGTTGTGTAATTCCATAACGATCGCGAATATCAACAAAAGTCATTCCGCCCATTTTTCGTGTACGTTGTACCCAACCCGACAAAGTGGTTTGTTGACCTACATTGGTAATGCGAAGTTCGCCGCAAGTGTGTGTTCTATACATATAATTTCAGATTAATTTATCAAATTGAATTTTTAATTTGCTAATAACTTG
Organism: Paludibacter jiangxiensis; assembly: GCA_945870155.1. Lineage (GTDB taxonomy): Bacteria > Bacteroidota > Bacteroidia > Bacteroidales > Paludibacteraceae > Paludibacter > Paludibacter jiangxiensis_A. The sequence goes on from CAMBSB010000045.1 coordinate 28,392, forward strand.
ATATTTAATAAAATAATAGCATTTTAAAAATATAAACCTGACTGTAAATTTAACATTATTGTTTCTTTTTTTAGAGCAACAAAAGTACAAAAAAAACTATATAAGCATACTATAAAAAGAAATAGGAATAAAAAAAAGATGTAAAGAAATCAATCTTTACATCTTAAATTATTCTAATATTTTAATTTATCCTACAGTAACTTCAGGACAAATTTTCTTAACCAAGCCCTTCAATACATCTCCTGGGCCCAATTCGATAAATTCGGTAGCTCCATCGTTTACCATATTTTTAACCGATTGTGTCCAACGAACAGGTGCAGTAAGTTGCTCAATCAGATTTTGTTTAATGGCTGTTGGATCGGTTTGTGGATAGGCATTCACATTTTGATAAACTGGACAAATTGGAGCCGAGAAAACTGTAGCATCAATCGCAGCTTTTAATTCTTCGGCGGCAGGTTGCATTAGAGGTGAGTGAAAAGCGCCACCTACTGGTAATTTCAAAGCACGTTTTGCGCCCTTTTCTTTCATTAATTCGCAGGCTTTATCAATACCTTCTATCGAGCCAGATATAACTAATTGACCTGTACAATTATAATTTGCAGGAACAACAACCGCATCTTTGATTGAATCGCAAACTTCTTCAACTGCTTCATCGCTTAAACCCAGGATGGCAGCCATGGTAGAAGGTTCAATTTCACAGGCTTTTTGCATAGCCATAGCACGTGCGTAAACCAATTTTAACCCATCTTCGAATGATAGAGCTTTTGCTGAAACGATGGCTGAAAATTCACCCAATGAATGTCCTGCAACCATTTCAGGTTTAAAATCATCACCTAAAACTAAGGCTGAAATTACTGAATGTAAAAAAACGGCAGGTTGTGTTACTTTTGTTTGCTTCAAATCTTCGGGAGTTCCTTCGAACATCAAATCGGTTATGCGAAATCCTAGAATTTCGTTTGCTTTTTCAAAATACTCTTTGGCTAATGGCGACTGATCGTAAAGATCTTTGCCCATTCCTACAAATTGTGCTCCCTGTCCAGGAAAAACGTATGCTTTCATTTTCTTGTTTTTTTGTTATTTAAAAGTATAATTTTACTAGTAAATAATTTATTAATCAATTAATTAGCTATAAATAAATATTAAAATATTCATTTTTTTCGGGTGCAAAGATACTACAATTAGGGTGAATTGGCAAAAACAGCATGTTTATAATTAATGTAACACTTTATACCCTTGTTTACCTGATTGTTTTCAAGAAGGTATTTATTGAACTATAATTTATCTCAAAATCAAATAAACATATTTCATTTAACTTACAAACTATGCTTTTCTAAGCTTATTTCTAAATTTATACTTACATATTGAAAGCAATTAATCAAATTACTTACTTTAATTACGATATATTTAACTACTTTTATTTATATATCAATACAATATCTGTCATAATGATATTATTTGATTTTCACTGCTAGATAGTTTAAAAAACAATGTATATATTTGCAATAAAAATACATTTCAAACTTTAAATCAAAAATTATACTCAATGATGCAAAAACAAAATAACCCGGTTGAATTTCGATATGGTGAAGATGAATTAACAATAGGTAAAGCATTAAATTTAGCCAGGGGATTAGAAAAAGGAGTTTTAACAAATTCAACTCGATTGAGAGTGCAAAAAAATCGTGATGTTGTTGAAAGTATTGTTCACAAAAAAATTGAGGTTTATGGCATAAATACAGGCTTTGGACCACTTTGTACCACATTAATTGGCGAAGAAGACACCAAAAAGTTGCAATATAATTTATTGATGAGCCATAGCGTCGGAGTTGGTAATTTTATCGACAAAGAAATTGCAAAGCTCATGATGATATTGAAGGTTCATGCACTTTCCAAAGGATATTCGGGAATAGCTGTTGAAACCATTGAACGCATACTTTGGCATATTGATAAAGATATAATACCTTGTGTACCTGAGCAGGGTTCGGTTGGTGCATCGGGCGATTTAGCGCCACTTTCGCATCTTTTTCTACCTTTAATTGGCATGGGCAAAGTGTTTTATAAAAATGAGGTCAGGAATACTTCAGAAGTCCTTCAACTATTTAATATTGAAGCAATTGATTTAGGCCCAAAAGAAGGATTGGCATTGATAAATGGCACACAATTTATGAGTGCACATGCGATAATTTTATTGGAAAAATTTCAAAACTGCCTCGATCATGCCGATATTATTGCTGCTTTGAATCACGAAGCCATGATGGGTTC
>CAMBSB010000046.1 GCA_945870155.1 Paludibacter jiangxiensis
GACGATAATATTGAAATGAAAAACGGAGAATTGCGCGAATTACAAGGTTTGGGTGCCGGAAATCAGCTTTTTGCGTTTGAAAGCGACTCCAATAACATCATGATTGGAAAATTTGAATTAAAAAACAGACTCGTTTATGTTTTACCCGATAATATTTTCAAACTAACAAATCAAACCGGTACCAAGATAAACGGCTTGTTGGGCGTAGATATGTTTCGGAATAATATTGTACAACTTGATTACTCTGCAAGAAAAATAAGAATTTACGATTACGAGAATTTTGAAGCACCAGAAAATTATGGTGTTATGCCCATGATTATTCAGCGTCAAAAGTTATTTATCCAACTTTCGGTACTCGAAACAGATTCTGCCAAACGGAGCATAAAAATGTTGATTGATACCGGTGCTGAACTAAGTGCTTGGTTTCAAACACTTACAAACAAGGCAATTACAATACCCGAGAAATCAATAAAAGGAAGAATTGGTCAAGGTTTAAGTGGTGAAGTAAATGGAATATTTGCACGAATTCCACAAATTTGTATCGCTAACTTTTGCGTAAAAAACCCTATAGTTGCTTTCCCCGATTCTAGTTCAATATCCGGAATAATTCAAAATACTGATCGCGATGGAACAATTGGAAGTCAACTGCTTAGTAGATTTAATTTGATAATTGACACCCAAAACAAAAAGTTTTATTTTAAACCCAACGAGAATTTCAAAAAATCTTTTGTATTTAATATAGCCGGAATCGAAATAGCACAATCCATTGCTCTTTTACCACAAGTTGAAATTGTGAATATTTGGAAAGGATCTCCCGCTGAACAGGCTGGTTTGGAAATTGGCGACATTATTAACGAAATAAATTACCAAAAAGCTTTTTCTTTAAATCTTTCCGAAATAAGAATATTTTTTGAAAGACCTTCAAAATTACCACTTAAATTGCTGGTTTCCAGAGGCGGAGTTACAAAAGAATTTTCTTTAAATATGAAAGCGAAAATTTAAGACCCCCAACCCCCAAATGGGGGCTTAAAGAGTGCACTCCCTCCCCCTCGTTTGTAACGAGGGGTAAATGGTTGAACGTTTGCAACGTTAAAAAAACAAATTCAACAATAAAAAATATGTCATCAGAGAATTATAGTGTTGAAAACCAAAATGAAGTTTATTTTCTTACTTTTACAATAACTGATTGGGTAGATGTTTTTACACGACTTAATTACAGAATTATTATAGCCGAATCCTTAGTTTATTGCAGGAAAAATAAAGGATTAAAATTGTACGCATGGTGTTTAATGACTAATCATATACATTTAGTTTGTAGCGTAGAATCCCCTTTAAAAATGAGCGATTTTATACGAGATTATAAGAAATTCACTGCAAAAGCAGTACTTAAGGATATATTGGAATTGCCTGAAAGTCGTAGAGACTGGATGTTGTACAGGTTTGAATTTGCAGGTAAATTTGATAACAGAATTTCGAACTATCGATTTTGGCAAGATAAAAGTCTTCCTGTTGAGTTAGTAACAACCGAAATGATAAAACAGCGCATTAATTATATACATGAAAATCCTGTAAGAACTGGATTGGTAGCCTCAGCAGAGGAGTATTTATACAGTTCAGCCCGTAATTACGCAGGTCTGAGCAGTATTATTGAAATTGATTTAATTTGAATTTTTTCTTTGTTATAAACAAAAAACCAGGTACCCCTCTTACAAACGAGGGGAAGTGATTTTAAAGCCCCCATTTTGGGGTCAATGATGAAAAAACTGCTTTATAACATGCTTTTTTTTAGGTTTTAAAGTAGATTTTTTAGTTACTTTGCTCGCTTAAATTCAAACACCAAATTATAAAAAAGATTATGACAGTTCAAGAATTAAAATCAGCTTTCGAAGCTGCTTACGGTAAAGCTGCAGATGCAGTTTATTTTTCTCCGGGAAGAGTAAATCTAATAGGTGAACATACCGATTACAATGGTGGTTCAGTTTTTCCTTGTGCATTAAGTTTTGGAACTTACTTATTGTTGGCTAAAAACGATGATAAAGTGATGAAATTCAAATCATTAAACCAACCTGAAATTATTTCTTTAGGTTTTGATCAATTAACTACTCCGCTCAACAAATCGTGGGTAAATTATCCACTTGGTGTGCTTGCACAATTTGTAAAACGTGGAATTGCAATTACCCAAGGATACGATTTGCTTATTTGGGGAAATGTGCCTAATGGTGCAGGACTTTCTTCGTCAGCTGCTCTTGAAGTTGTTACCGCTTTTGCATTCAACGATCAATTAGGCACTGATTTCAATCGTACAGTTTTAGCACAAATTGGTCAGAAATCTGAGCATGAATTTGCCTTGGTAAATTGTGGAATCATGGATCAGTTTGCATCGGCTAATGGAGCTAAAGATCATGCAATACATTTGAATTGCGATACTTTGGAATTCGAATTAGTACCGGTAAAACTCGAAGGTGTAAAAATTCTTATTTCTAATACACACAGTCCTCATAAATTAGATTCAGGTGCATACAATCAACGTGTTGCTGAATGTCAATTATCTGTAAAACAATTAAATACTGTTCGTCCATTGAAATATTTAGCTGAATTAACCGAGGCTGAATTCCAATCTATCGAATCAGCTATAACTGACCCAATTGCAAAAAAACGTGCTCGTCACGTAGTTGGTGAAGTGCAACGTACCAGCGATGCTGTTAAAGCATTGAAAGCTGGCGACTTGACTTTATTTGGACAATTGATGAATGCTTCACACGTATCTTTACGCGACGATTACGAAGTTACAGGTCCTGAGTTGGATTGTATGGCTGCCGAAGCTTGGAAAATTGATGGTGTTATTGGTTCACGTATGACTGGTGGTGGTTTTGGTGGATGTACAGTTTCGTTGGTAAAAGACGAAGCCATAGATACTTTCATCAAAGAAGTAGGTGCAGCTTACGAAGCAAAAATCGGCATCAAACCGGAATTCTATATTGCAGAAATCGGCGACGGTGCTTGTAAAATTGATTAAAAGTTATCAGTTCATTATGTTAATTGGTTAATTGGTTGTGTTTTCCTACAACTAATTAACCAATTGGCTAATTAACCAATCAACAAAAAAAATGAAAACAGTAAAAGAATTAGAAATTGAATTAAACGGCAAACCCGTTTCGCTTTATACTTTGTTTAATAAAAACGGTATGTCGTGCGATATCACGAACTATGGTGCCAAGATTATCAGATTGATGGTGCCGGACAAAAACGGCAAATTCGATGATGTGGTGCTAGCTTTTGACACACTTGAAGAAGTGATTGAAAAGGAAATATATTATGGTGCAGTTTGCGGTCGATTTGCAAACCGAATTAAAGATGGTAAGTTTAAAATTGATGGCGTAGAATACTCATTGCCAATAAACAATGGTACAAACTCGCTACACGGCGGTATACATGGCTATAACGAAAAAGTGTGGACAGTTAAATCAGTTTCACAACAAGAATTGGTATTGGAATTATTTTCTCCTGATGGCGAAGAAGGATATCCGGGTAATTTGACCATAACTTGTACCTACATTTTGAGCGATGATAATGAAATAAAAATGCATTATGAAGCTACTACAGACAAAGCAACTGTAATTGGTTTAACAAATCATTCGTATTTTAATTTGAAAGGAGCTGGTAATGGTACTATAAAAGATCATTTATTACAAATAAACGCTGACTTTTATACTGTTTTGGATAAATCATTTGCACTTACAGGCGAAATTCGTCCGGTTGCTAATTCACCTTTCGATTTCACACAAGCTACTTTAGTGGGCAACCGCATTGACGATGAAGCTTATGTACCGGGATGGGGTATTGACAACAATTGGTGCTTACGTAAAGAGCAAATGGGTGATTGTACTTTGGCCGGATATATTTACGAGCCAGTTAGTGGACGTAAAATGGAAGTGCTTACTACACAACCCGGTATGCAAATTTATACAGGTAACTGGATAGAAAACCAAATTGGTAAAGAAGGTAAAACTTACGACAGACAAGATGCAATTTGTCTCGAAACTCAAGGTTTTCCTAATTCACCCAATGTGCCATTTTTTCCTAGTTCAGTCCTTCGTCCTGGTGGAAAGTATGATGAATGGTGTGTATATAAATTTTCAGTAGAATAATATTATAAATTATTTGAAAAAAGGCTATCAAATTAAATTTGATAGCCTTTTTAGTACGTATAAATAGCACTTTTTAAAATTGCAAATATTTTGTATTGTAATTTGATATACAATAGTTTATAAAACAACTAAAAATCATGACAAAAACGTACTTTATTAAAATACAATCTTATTTCCAGCAAAAACTTTCAAAACCATTATAAAGATTTTGTAGGAATAAATTCATTTACTTACCTTTGTACCAGCATTGGTTCACTTGAACATTCTTTTCAAAGTGATTAATAGGGAATCAGGTGTAAGTCCTGAACAGTCCCGCTGCTGTAAGCTCCTTTCTTAGTTGACAATTTAGAATTAACCGTTGACAATTAAGAAAAAGTATTGAACAACACTTTTGCCACTGTTTTTAAGTTAGAAGTCAGAAATTAGAAATTAGAAATCGGAAATTAGAAATAACTAATTAACCAATCACTAATCAACTAATTATCCATTAACAACAATTCGGGAAGGCGTTCAATTACTGGAGTAAGTCAGAAGACCTGCCATGCATAATATGTTTTTACAGCTTTCGAGGACAGAGCTATAAACCAATACTGCATTCGTATTATAAATTCTTGTTTTACAGCACTATTGATTTTACTTTTTACTTGCAAGCTATTTGGTTTATATTTAAGCAAATAGTATTGTATGAATTACTTCTTATCTCAATTTTACAAGCATTTTTGTATCATTTTTGCTTTTATATTTATTTTACTCGACACAATATGTGCCGTAGAAAAGCTTGATACAACTAAAGTGTATTCTATTGAAGAAATTACAGTAACCGAAAAATACCGAAATACCGAAATACGCTCTTCAACACCACTTCAAATATTTGATTCTGAAAAATTAAAAAAACTCAATGTGCTTCAATTGTCAGATGCTGTAAAGTATTTCTCAGGAGTTTTGGTAAAAGATTATGGAGGAATTGGCGGTTTAAAAACTATCTCCGTACGCAGCCTTGGTTCTGCTCATACAGCAGTGAGTTACGATGGTATTACGCTTACCGACTGCCAAACCGGCCAAATAGATATAGGACGGTTTTCGCTCGATAATATTGAAATGCTTTCGCTGAATAATGGCCAAAGCGACAATATTTATCAACCTGCACGCCTTTTTGCATCATCTTCGGTATTAAATATTCGAACTCTCTCACCACAATTTGAGAAAAAGAATCTTTATGGAAAAGTATCTTTTAAATCCGGTTCATATGGTTTAATAAATCCAACGTTAAGTGTAAATAAAAAGATTAACAACATATTATCCTTTTCCTTAAGCAGCGAATGGCTTTCATCAAATGGTAAATACCCATATATTCTGAATTATAGTTATAATGATAATGGTTTAATATCTAATGAAATAAGAAAAAATTCTGATGTAAAAAACTTGCGTTTGGAAGGATCTTTATACGCACGTTTTTCTGAGAGTGAATCGGGTTATTTTAAAACATATTTTTATAACTCACAACGTGGACTCCCCGGTGCAACCATCCTTTATAATGAAGCTGCATTCTCATCACAGCGAATCTGGGACAATACTTTTTTTACACAGGCTCATTATAAAAAGGATCTTTCGAAAATACTTTCATTTCAAATAAATGCCAAATACAATCATGGTTATTTACACTATCTTGACACTGCTGTGTTAAATAATGCTGGTTTCGAAGAAAGCATTTTCACACAAAATGAGTATTATTCTTCCTTTTCACTACTATATAAGGCTTTGCCTACTCTTTCTTTTTCAATATCATCAGATGGAATTGTTAATGATATGTTTGCGAAGTTTGAAAATCCCAATTTGACCAGCGATTTTGCTTATCCAGTTCGTTATAGTTTACTTTCGGTGTTTGCAGCTAAATATGTTTCAAATTTTATTACGGCCAATGCAAGTTTACTTGCAACATTAGTCAATGAAACTAATCAAAAGACTTTATTAGTAAAAAGTTATAGCCGTTTGACGCCATATTTTGGAATTTCATTTAAACCATTATATTCGAAAGATGTACGTTTTAGGGCTTTTTATAAAAATATTTTCAGGTTACCCAGTTTTAACGACTTATATTACTCAAGAGTTGGAAATGCAAATTTAATCCCCGAAAGTTCTAATCAATTTAATTTAGGTGTAACTTTTTCTGATTCGCCTTTCAATTGGCTTCCCCTTATTTCATTTACTGTTGATGCTTATCATAATACTGTAAAGGATAAAATTGTGGCAATGCCAACAAAAAACATATTTGTTTGGAGTATGGTAAATCTGGGTAAAGTACAAATTACCGGTTTAGATTTAACTGCTGAAACTTCATTTTTTCCATGGGAAGATACAGGTTTTACCTTAGGTGCAACTTATACCTATCAGCGTGCGTTGGACATTTCATCCCCCGATGCTAATACATATTTACATCAAATTCCTTATACGCCAAGAATTTCAGGTTCTTATAAAATTGGTTTGGATACTAAATGGTTTAATTTATCATATAATGTTTTGTGGTCGGGTGCAAGGTATTCCGGTTATCAAAATTATTCAGAAAACCGACTTCCAGCTTATTCAGACCATAGCTTCTCAGCCAATCACGATATTAAAATGAAAGATAAAATCCTGTCAATTAATCTTGAAGTTTTAAATTTACTGAATGAAAATTATGCTGTTGTAAAATGGTTTCCTATGCCTGGAAGATCGGTGAGAGGAACTTTTAGTTTGAAGTTTTAAAACCCCACCCCAGCCCTCCCCAAAAGGATGGAGAGAGCATTGAATGAAGATTGTAGAATTAATAGAGTTGTAATTTGTATTGTTAAAATATTAAAAATGAATTTTGGTAAGAAAATATTAACGCGCTTTTTGTTAGTAATAAAACTAATTATTTGCACTTTCCCTCCCCTTTGGGTAGGGTTAGGGTGGGGTATTCTTCTCATCTCCTGCGACGACATGGAGGACAAACTCAAACCATCAAATAATACCGGACTCTCAGAGCCTACACAGTTATATATACTTTCCGAAGGACTTTACAATATGAACAATAGCACTTTATCCACTTACAATTTGGAAACTAAAAGCTTTGTCTCTGATTATTTTCTAGCAGCAAATAAACGTAGTTTGGGCGATACTGGTAATGATATGGCAATTTATGGCTCGAAACTATATATAGTAATGAACACTTCGAGCAGGATTGAAGTAATTGAGTCTGCCACCGGAAAATCAATTAAACAAATTCCAATGTTTACTTCAAATAATTCGGCACGTAGTCCAAGGCAAATCACTTTCTTTGGATCTTATGCTTATGTTTGCTCATTCGATGGTACAGTTGCCAAAATTGACACTACAACATTGCAATTAGTTTCGTTGGTACAGAGTGGTAAAAATCCGGATGGGATATGTGTATCGAATAATAAAATATATGTTTCAAATTCTGGTGGATTAAATTTCCCAAACTTTGAAAACACTGTTTCGGTTATTGATTTAAATACTTTTACATTAATAAAGAAAATATTTGTTGGTGTAAATCCCGGGAAAATATTAGCTGACAGCAAAGGTGATGTTTATGTTGTTTCTCGAGGTGATTATGGACTGAATCCTTACAAGTTTCAGAGAATCAGCTCTATTACCGATGAAGTTATACAGAGATTTGATGATATAAAATCACTGAACTTCACTATTCACAACGATACTGCATTTATTTACAACTTTGATTTTACCACACAAAAATGTTGGGTGAAAGTATTTGACTGTAATACAGAAAAAATAATCTCGGAAAACTTCATTATTGACGGAACAGGGTTGATTACGCCTTATGGTATTGATGTAAATCCTTCAAACGGTGACGTTTATCTTACTGATGCAAAGTCATATACTGTTTGGGGTGATGTTCTGTGTTTTAACAAAAATGGCAAATTAAAATTTAAGATTAGAGAGCTGGGATTGAATCCAAATAAAGTTGTGTTTTATGGCCGAAATTAATTATGATGTTTATTATTTATTTTAAATTCAAGCAGTTACTCACATTATTGTTATTAATAAATAAGCGTATTTTTTAAAAGCAACAATTATAAATTCGAAAAAATAATTATATTTGTCCAAAAATACAAAAAATCACATTTACACAATCAATATTTTTCATTTTAAAAAATATAAATTTTCAACAAAAACAATTATATTTCTACTAATGAACAGCTTATAAAACACAAACAAATACTTATACAGTGATTATTTATAATAAAACAACAATAAAATAGTTTTTTAATTAAATAATGTTGCAAATGAAATATCTATTACATTTATATTATTACATTTGTAAAAATTTCATTCCTTTTGATTATTAATGGTTAAACATAATCAAACTATTATTGGTAAAATAACTTGCGGCGAGATTATTGTTAGAGTCTTACTTTAGTTACTTCTAGCTAACTAGTAAATAAAAATAATTTTTGTTTCAAGTAGCTGCTTTTCAATAAAAACTACAAAACCCATATTATGTTAAATAATTATTTTGAAATGAAAGCAAATTTAATAACGCTGGCAATAGTGGCTCAAAGTTTATATTCCACAGCATATAGTCAAGCCAAATCACCAATAAATGATATAACAATATATGTTATTACTTCTTGCGGTCCAATTGACTGGACTAATCCTTCCAAATTATTCAAAAGTACGAATGTGTGTTATGTAAATGCTGCACTTAAAAAGAATTATTATGTAATTGGTCATACTATTGCACGCATTAATTCTCCATTGTTACCCAAACCATTATATATTGCAATGAGTGGTTTAATTCAAACTGAAAAACTCAGTTTGATATTCAATAAAAAACTAGGTTTAGGTGCTTTAGGAGCTACAATTAAGGGTCATATTGAATCTGAAGAGAGCATCAAAAAAGGAATTAAACTTTACACTAAAAGAGGCAATATTGCATTTATAAAATTTTTAATCCCTGAGAAATCGGTGGAACGGATTTTAAAATTTATTGAATACTACCAAAAAAAAGATGTTTACAAATTTTATCCAGCTGAGATTTACAACGGGGCATTATATCCCCGCTACGAAAATGAAGGTTCTGGTTGTTCGGCATTTGGTATATCATTGCTTGATGTTGGAAGTATACTTCCGGCTGACGCTAAAGATTGGCGCGTTAATTTAAAACTACCAATGAATTTAATTGGAGGAGAATTTAATAACAACAAAAAAATTAATCCTTGGGTTATGTATAAAACCAAAAGTTGGTATGTTGGGAATGGTATAGACGGTGTAGATTATGTGAGTCATACACTATACGATCCAAGTATGATTTATAATTGGATCTTAAATAAAAGACTTGAAAACGATTCTGTATTTCAAAAAATTGATGAAGATGGAATAAGGGGTTTAATTGTGGATAATAGGAACATTGTTATAGATGAAAATGAACCTATACTTTTACAAAGAAAAGATTCTGATGTATTTATTCGACAATATCACAATAAAATTAACGCCCTTTATAAAAATCATTGATCCAAAAAATACTTAGTAGTTTTAAATCCTTGTTATACAATATATTAAAAAACATTTAATACATATTCATAAACTATACTGAACAAATTTTAAGTTTGCCAATCTGTATATTAAATCCCACCCTATTTTAATGAACTTTCATGAAATGAAAACTTTTATTGCTAGCATATCATAACAGCTAAATAAAACGATTGTTTTTTTACTGTACCCCGAATTAAATTTTAATTTTTTGTAATTAGACCTGTGTCTTTGATACTATTAGTTTAAGAGATTAAAAATCAAAAAAATGCTGTTTTCTATCCGCTAATGATATTTTCACGAAAAGAATATTGACTTCTATAAAAAGAATAAATTCTGAAAATCTGCAAATTACCTTTGCCAATTATTGTAAAATATTAACTTATCTTGGACACCTTATTTACCTGTCCATATACATAGTTTTTTATTAAGTTTTAACTGCCTGTTTATCTGGCATTTAAAATCTTTAATTTTAACCGTGTCCATAAAATAAATCTTGCATTTTTAATAATATTCCAAGTTTTTTTCTGTTTATTTGCAAGTAAATTAAATCATATTTTTAATCTTCAATCACAATCAAATCTATGCTTTAAAATTAACTTCATTTCAAGACAGTTCTTGTCTTTGTTTTTAATTTGTTTAGCATCACTTTATTTTTCATATCCTTTTAAATAAAAAAACACAACGGCGAACTTCATGTAAGTTATAACATGTATTACGGGGTCATATTCTAGCTTTCAGAAGTTCTGCCAAGTGTTAATCAAAAAATGTATTTAGTACACATAAAATTTAACTTTGAGACTTATTTAAAAATCGCACCTTTAATTCATAGCAATAAGCAAATAATACAAACATATTAAAATTAAATTAATTTCTATATATTTGTATTTCCAACAAACTAAATAAAAGCTATGATTCTATTGCATAAAATACTGTTAATAGTATTTCTTTTTATTTCACTTTCAGCCTGCAAGCATACCCCGGCTATATTAGTTAATGCTGAAGAACACATGGAAACTGCTCCTGATTCAGCATTAAAAATCCTCAAAACTACTTGTCTTGAAAACTTTTTTCTTCCTTCGGACAAAGCTCTTTATGCTTTACTTTATTGTCAGGCTCTGGATAAAAACGATATAAAGATTGAATCTGATTCATTAATAACTATAGCTACAGGCTATTTTGATGAGTCTGAACCACACAGAGCAGGATATGCTTGGTTCTATCAATCTAGAATTGCGAATAACTGTGGCAATGTAAATGATCAAGCAACATATTTATTAAATGCACAGGAATTTGCCGAAAAAATTAACGAAGATAGATTATTAGGTTTAGTTTACAGTGATAAAGGTGATATGTATAAAAAACAAAAACAAATTGACAGTACAATTTATTACTATAAAAAATCATATTTAGCTTTTTCAAAACTAAAAGATATACGTAATAGAATTGTTAATTTGCTCAATCTTGGTACACAATATCTAATTATTCCAAGATATACTGAAGCAGTAAATAGTTTTTTATTAGCAGAAAAATTAGCGTTAAATTATAACGACAATATTTTAACTTCTTATGTATATAGATGTTTAGGTTCATTGTATTTAAAACAAGAAAATTATTCAAAATCATTGTTTTATTACCAAAAAGTACCAGATACTTCCTTTGAAATTTATAATAGCAATAAGTGGTGTTTACAAGCAAATATTTACATTCGTTCAAACAAAATTGATTCGGCTAGATATTGTTTAAGTAAAATAAAAGAGCTTAAAGGCATGGAAACTGATTATTACAATCTTTGGAAAGAAGTTTATGAGAAAGAAAAGAATTACAAACTAGCATTGGAATATGCAACCAAAATTCTATTTGTTACTGACTCAATATATGAACAAAATCTCAATATTAGTTTTGCTGGAATGGAAAAGAAATATAAATTTCAAAAGCTCGAAATAACAAATCAAAAACTAATTATTAGAAACAAAAAAATAGTTTTATTTTTTTCATTCTCACTCTTCGCTTTTATTATTTTAATTGTGTTATTTCTCTATTGGAGGTTAAAACAAAAACGTAACCAACTAAAAATTCAAAATCAACTTTTAATAAATGAAAAAACACTTTTTGAACTTGAAAAACTTAAATTTCAACAAGAACACGAAAATTCAATTTTACTCGAAAAGCAGTTAAAAATGCAACAACTTTTACTAGCTAATATTGAAAATCATAAAAAAAAGTCATTGAAATTGCCTGTTTTTTGGAAAGAAAACTCACACGAAATTAATTCTACTTTTAATCAGGAATTAATTGCATGTATGGATTTGGAGTTTAATAATATAACTAAGCGTCTGTTGTTAAAACATCCTACTCTTAGTAGTCGAGATATTCTAATTTGCTGTCTGTTATTAGCTAATTTTGATACAGGTACCATAGCCACAGTTATGGATTTAAAAATTGAATCTATTTCAAAACTTCGTTATCGACTTCGCTCAAAACTGCAACTTGACAATTCTGTCAACCTGCTTGAATACCTTCGGCAGTTTTAAAATTAAATATATAAGATTGATTTGATAACCTTTATTCTGATGGAATTCAATGTGTAATATACAGAATAAATTCTTTATATTTGCATTGCTTACAAACAAGAAATAATATGCATCTTTTTTTCAGAATATCGTTAATCCTGCTTGTTTCTCTTCTACTTATTGCTTGCAAGAAAACTCCTGCGATTTTAATTAAGGCTGAAGAACAGATGGAAACAGCTCCTGATTCAGCTTTGCAGCTCCTCAAAACTACTAAACTTGAAAACTTTTTTCTTCCTTCTGAAAAAGCACTTTATGCTTTGCTTTATTGTCAGGCTTTAGATAAGAATGGTAATTTTTCGGCTACAGATTCAATTATTACAATTGCTACTGATTATTATGATGATAAAGATCCAGAAAGAGCTGCAAAAGCATGGTTATATAGAGCTCGAATAGCTTTATATAACGATGAGAGTGAATTGAATTCACGAGCATTATTAAAGGCTCAAAACTATGCCGAAATCACAAATAATAAAAAAATTATTGCATTTATTTATTCTGATAAAGCTCAGATTTATAGAAATCAACTAAGTTATGACAGTGCTGCAATTTGTTATAAAAAATCATATCAACTTTTTGAAAGTATTCATGAACAAAGAAATTTTATAATAAATAAAATAAACTGTGCATATATGTACATAATGAAAGGAGAAATAAAAAAAGCAGAACAATTATGTCTTGAAGTTTATAAAAATAAAGGGTGGGAAAAAGATGAATTGAGAACATATCTATTTAAAACTTTAGGTGCAATCAATTTTATAAAGAAAGATTATAGAAAATCAATTATATTTTATAAGAATGTACCATTATATTCATACGATAATAATTTAAAGTACCTTTTAGCCAAAACATATTGCGAGAACAATGAATTGGACTCTGCTATTTTGTATTTAAATTCTGTAAGTGAAATTGGAGATATGGCCCCTGATTATTATTTGACATATAAATTGATTTATAAAAAGAAAGGAAACCTGGAATTGGCTTTAAATGCATCTGATATGGCATATTCAAGCCAAGATTCAGTATATAAAAACAGAATCAACGAAAGCTTTGCAGGTCTTGAAAAAAAATACAATTATCAAAAATTCCAATTAGCAAACAGAGATTTAAAACTTAAAAACAGTCATAAAAGTAATTTCATACTTATTATTTTACTAACTTTAAGTGGAACCTTAATTGGTTTTCTCTATTGGATGAATTCGATAAAGAAAAAACAACTAATAATTGAAAAAGAACTTTCAAAACATGAAAAAAATCGAGCAGAGCAAAAACACGAAAATACCATTTTACTCGAAAAGCAGTTAAAAATGCAACAACTGTTACTTGCAAATATTGAAAATCATAAAAAAAAGTCATTAAAATTACCTGTTTTTTGGAAAGAAAACTCCCACGAAATTAATTCTACTTTTAATCAGGAATTAATTGCATGTATGGATTTGGAGTTTAATAATATAACTAAGCGTCTGGTTGAGAAACATCCTATTCTTAGTAGTCGAGACATCCTAATTTGCTGTCTGTTATTGGCTAATTTTGATACAGGTACCATAGCCACAGTTATGGATTTAAAGATTGAATCTATTTCTAAACTTCGTTATCGACTTCGTTCAAAACTTCAACTTGACAATTCTGTTAACCTGCTTGAATATCTTCGGCAGTTTTAAATCAAATTCATAAGATTGATTTGATAGCCTTTATTCTGATGGAATTCAATGTGTGCAATATACAAAATAAATTCTTTATATTTGCATTGCTTACAAACAAGAAATAATATGCATCTTTTTTTCAGAATATCGTTAATCCTGGTTGTTTCTCTTTTACTTATTACTTGCAAAGACACTCCTGCGATTTTAATAAAAGCCGAGCGGCTAATGGAAACAGCTCCTGATTCAGCTTTACAGCTCCTTAAAACTACTCAAGTTGAAAACTTTTATCTTCCTTCTGACAAAGCACTTTATGCTTTGCTATATTGTCAGGCTTTGGATAAGAATGGTATACCATTTGAATTAGACTCTTTAATCAGTATTGCTACGGATTATTATGATTCTAGTCAACCCGAAAGAGCTACAAACGCTTGGTATTACTCTTCACGATGTTCATTTTATAGAAACGATAATGAGGCTCAAGCACGTGATTTATTAAAAGCAAATGAGTATGCTCAGAATATAACAGATTTAAAAATTAAAGCTTTAATTTATACAAACAAAGCTGAATTACACGAAAAACAAAAACAAAATGACAGTTCATTGTTATATTACAATAAGGCTGCTGAAATTTTTTTAAAATTAAATGATAATCGAAATATTGTAATATGTTATTTACATATTGGTACAGTTTTAGCACAACAGAGAAATTTAAAAGACGCAAAAGTCATATTTACTAAAGCTGATAAAATAGCTATTGACATCAAAGACACATTGTTAATATCTACAATTTATAGAAGTGTTTCTAGTTTATATAGAAGACAAGGCGATTTGGAAAAGGCTAAAAAATATTTATTGGCAACACCCACAACAAACTCCAAAATATACAATTACAATACCTATTATTTATTAGCAAAGGTATTGTTACAGCAAAAAAAAAATGATTCAGCTTATATATTTCTAAATAAAATAGATACCGTTATGTTTTATTATCCCGATTTTTTTGAACTCTGGAAAGATTATTATTTTCAAAAAGGAAATTTACTTAATGCTTTGAGATATTCAGAGAAAGTGTCAATCTGCAAAGACTCAATAAATAGTAAATCATTAAAAGAAAGCTTTGCAGGACTAGAAAAGAAATTCAATTATCAGGAATTAAAACTGTCAAATAGTGTTCTAAAACTAAAAAACAGTCAAAAAAGCATTTTAATTCTTGTTATCTTACTTCTATTAAGTGCAATAATAATTGGTTTTCTATATTGGAGAAATATAATAAAACAAAAACAACTAAAAACAGAAAAAGCTCTTTTTCAACAAGAAAAACTAAGATCTGAAAAGGAACATGAAAATTTAATATTATTAGAAAAACAATTGAAATTACAAAAAATTGTAGTTGCAAACTTAGATCAGTATCGCAAAAATGCACTTAAACAACCTGATAAAATAAAAGCTGGTTTTAGTCCTATTGAAAACACGGATTTTAATGAAGAATTAATAATTGCTATTGACCTTGAATATGACAATTTAACAAAGCGGTTAACTAATAAATATCTAAATCTGAGTTCAAACGATATATTAATTTGTTGTCTATTATTATCAAATTTTGACACAGGAATGATTTCATCAATTTTAGGTATAAAGAGTGCTTCAATGAATATAAAACGTTCAAGACTTCGAAAGAAGTTAGGTATTGACAATTCAGTTAATTTACTTGAATTCCTTCATGGTTTTTAATTTTTTTTCTAACTAATTATACTTAAATTTTTATTGTATATATAATTGATATTTTATATTTTTTTATTGTATTGATATTAAACATATTAATGACTTTCGGTTAACAGTGTGTATATATAAAAAAAACGACAAAAGTAATTATTTGTCGTTTTTTTTTATTTTCTTTGTACTAGAAATTTTAAAAATTAATCAACGATGAAAAAAAGTAATTCTTGGAAATTTATTTTAATAATATCAGCAATAATAATTGGTTTACAAAGTATCACACAAATTGCTACTAAATTGTATTGCGGAGATGATATTATTATTATACCACCCGTTAGAACTCCAGACACTGGAACAAAACCAACAAAAAAACCAACACAGAAACTTTATTGTGGAGATGATATAATAATCATACCTCCTGTTAGAAGTCCAGTTCCAACACAGGACAGACCAACAAAGAAACTTGCTGTAATTAGCAATTGTGATTTGGTTAAAAACTCAAACGCGTTTACAGTTTAACATGTAAACGTATTAACTCATAAAAACCTACCCATGGAGAATACAATCCTATGGGTGGGGTTAAATTCTGCATGACAAATCGGATGTGTTAATATATAACACATCAAATATTTATTCTGCCGATTTAAATGTGCGTATGTTGATAAAATGTTATTTAAAAAAAACCAAAATCTAGTAACTATGAGAATTACTTTTTCTCAATTCAATACAATTGACTTCGTGACTTTGGTTCAGCGCTGTATTAATATTTCAGAAGAACCTGATTTTGAAGTTATAAGCAATCATCCTTTGCTGCTAAAATTGAAAACTGCATATAATAAATACGGAAAGGTTTATTATTCAAAACTTAATAGTGATAAAAGCAAATTACTTATTGATGCCAATCAAAAGCGTGATATTCCTTTCAATGCTTTTAAAAGCATTTTAAATGGTTATATTCATCAACCTACATCACCCTTTTATCAAGAAGCTAAGGAAATCTTTTCAATAATTCAATGTTTTGGTATTGTGTTAAATACTCAAAATTATGATATTGAAACAATTCAAATGAAAAAACTCATTGAAGAACTTGAAAAGGAAGAGAATGCAACTAAAATTCAAAAAATTTCACTTTCACCTTTAGTTGATGAAATGAAATTAGCTCAAAAAGCTTTTGAATTTTTATATAATAATACCGACAGCGTTAAAATTGATATTGAATCGAATCGTTCGCAAAACTCAAATAGAGAGATACTTGAAACAGCCTTATATAATTATTTAAATATGGTTGAGATTATGAATAATTTAACTGTTTGGAGAGAATTACATCTTAAATTGAATATAGAGCTAAAAGCAATCAACAAGAAACATCTGAAAACCATTAAGAAAGCAGTTCTTAGAGAACAATTAATTTAATTCAAGATGTAAATGTTATTTTTAGTTTTTATTAATTGAATGGCTAACATTTATTTTTTATTAAACAAATTACAAATCATAATTTGAACAATTCTCGTATTAAAAAAACAGTGTCACTTAAATAAAAATTCATGATTAAATACTTCATTACAGCTTTATTTATCGTATTTGGTCTTTTTGCTAAAGCTGACAAAAAAGTAATTTGCGAAAGTAATCTGACTCAAAACTCTATTTATAAAGTAATTACATTGTTACCACAAAACTCTAAACAAGAATTTGAAGCCAAAGATAGTATTATAGTTAAGGAAACAATTGGAGATAGAAACATTAAGTTGATTCCCAATCCTTTAAAAGGAGCTTTAGGAGTTGAAGTTTGGGGCGGTGATTCTGACCAAGAATTAAGACTTATTGTTTATAACGAAAGCGGAAATGCCCTTTCAGTTCAGGTTGCTTACGAAGGCCTTAATCCAATTGATATGAGTCAATATCCAAAAGGTTGGTATACGTTACGTGTTGTTACTATTAATGACAAAATGGAATTCAAAATTATTAAAGAATAGAATATCCTTTCCCAAAAGGAGTAAAATATGACATTTTACTATAATTGCTTTTTATTAATTCTTTCTTACCTTTGCCCAACAAATTAATATCTCCTCTATAAAGAAGGTTGGGATTATGAAATATGTCGATGTTATAGTTCCCTTGCCACTAGCAGGCAAATTTACCTACCTAGTCCCTGATGATTGGGACGAAAACGTGCGTGTGGGAATGAGGGTTGTTGTTCCATTTGGTAAAAAGAAAATGTACACAGCAATTATATGTCTTATTCATACCCAAAAACCACAACTTTACGAAGCCAAAGAGATACTTTGTTTACTTGATAACGAACCCATTTTGCGATTTCCTCAAATGAAATTCTGGGAATGGGTCTCATCTTATTATCAGGCATATTTAGGGGATGTTTATCAGGCAGCTATCCCTGCAGGTTTGAAATTGGAAAGTGAAACCCTGGTTTGTATCAATCCTGATTTTGAAGCCGAAAAAATTTTGAATGATAAAGAGCAAAGCATATTAGATGCCCTTTCGGAAGGTAAACCTATGCATGTAAATGAATTAAGTAAATTTACAGGGATAAGTGATGTAATGCCTATCATAAAAACTTTACTCGAAAAAGGAGCTTTGGAAATAAGCGAAGAGTTAACCGATAAATTCCGTCCAAAAACTAATACATTTGTCAGATTGACTGATGAAGCCAAGGTAGAAGAAAATCTACGTCAGTTTTTTGATGATTTAGCCCGGGCAAAAAAGCAACTGGACTTGCTGATGATGTATATCGATTTATCAAAATGTCTGGTACCCTTACATCAAAAAGAACTAACACGTAAAGAATTACTTGAAAAATCAGGAGCTTCAGCCGCAGTGCTTAACGGTTTGGTTGAACGAGGTATATTGGAAATTTACCTCAAGGAAATTGGACGATTGGATTTATCAGATAAAATAACCAAAGAAGTTTTTTCGTTAAACGAGTTTCAAAATATAGCCCTAAAAGAAATTGAAACCCATTTTGTAGAAAAACCCATAGTATTATTGCATGGTGTTACTTCAAGCGGAAAAACAGAAATTTATATTCATTTAATACAAAAAGTATTAGATGAAGGCAAACAAGTACTTTATCTTGTGCCTGAAATTGCCTTAACAACACAGTTGACATCCCGATTGAAGCGTGTTTTTGGTAAACGTTTGGGTGTATATCATTCTAAATTTTCGGATGCCGAAAGGGTTGAAATTTGGAATAATGTGCTGAAAGACAAAACTTATGATGTAATAATTGGGGTTCGCTCATCAATATTTTTACCTTTCAGGCATTTGGGTTTGGTTATTGTGGACGAAGAGCACGAATCGAGCTACAAGCAATATGATCCTTCACCCCGTTATCATGCACGCAATGCTGCTATTGTGTTGGCTTCGATGCATGGTGCTAAAACTTTATTAGGTTCGGCAACACCTTCCATCGAAAGTTATTATAACACACAAATAGGTAAATATGGTTTGGTGGAACTTCACAAACGCCACGAGGAAATGGAAATGCCCGAAATTGTAGTGGTTGATACCAAAGAAGCTTATCACAAAAAACGCATGGAAGGTCATTTTTCGGACATCATGTTGGAAAAAATAGGCAACGCATTAACAAACAAAGAACAAGTAATCCTTTTTCAAAATCGCAGGGGATATGCACCATATATTGAATGTAAAGCTTGTGCTTATGTACCAAAATGTAAAAACTGCGATGTTAGTCTTACCGTTCATAAAATTTTCAATACCCTAACTTGTCATTATTGTGGATATTCCGAATCTATTCCTACTATTTGCCCGGTATGTAAAACGCCTAATTTAGATACCAAAGGTTTTGGAACTGAAAAAATAGAAGATGAAATTCGACAGATTTTCCCAACTGCCAAGGTAAGTCGCATGGATTTAGATACCACCCGATCAAAAAAATCATACGAAAAAATTATTTCTGATTTTGAACAGCATAAAGTGGACATATTAATTGGTACTCAAATGGTTTCAAAAGGTCTGGACTTTGAAAGCGTTAATTTGGTAGGAATTCTCAATGCCGATAATATGCTTAACTTTCCTGATTTTAGAGCTCATGAACGTGCATATCAACTTATGGCTCAGGTAAGTGGCCGTGCCGGAAGAAAAAACAAACGCGGGTTAGTCATTTTACAAACATCGCTTCCTGAGCATACAATTATAAATCAGGTTATTAGAAATGATTACAATGAAATGTTTCGGATTCAAAGTGAGGAACGCCAACTTTTTAAATATCCACCTTATTATAGATTGATTCAAATTACTTTGCGGCATAAAGATGTGCAAATTGTAAAACAAGCTACATATACTATGACCAATATGCTTCGTGCAGTATTTGGTTCACGCATTCTTGGACCTATCGATCCTGCCGTTTCGCGCATACAAAATTTATTTATTAAACAAATATTACTAAAAATTGAGAACGAAGCTTCCCCAGCAAAAGCCAAAGAGATTTTACAAAACATTAATGAACAGATATTAGCTGATTCCAGATTTAAATCGCTGAGAATTGGTTTGGATGTTGATCCATTGTAAATATTATAGGGATTTTGTTGAAAAAATATCAAATTATAATAAATATATCGTTAGAATTAAAAATTTGATTATCTTTGCTACCGATAGACTTTGATTTGTAAATAAAATACATATTTATACGTTTTAGTGCTTGTTTTATTACAGGCACTTTTTTTTGAACCGAAGTCAAAAAATAATAATCAATACTTTTTAAATCATTTTTTTTTGTAATAGCTATGCAAGAAATTAAATTTTACAGCGGAGAAAACATTCCGTTAGAATTGCACAAAGTACGCATTGTGCAAAAACTCAATCTAGTTCCAATCGAACGCCGTCTAGAAGCACTTTACGAAGGAGGTTTCAACACTTTTCGTCTAAGTACTAAAGATGTTTTTCTCGACATGTTGACTGACTCGGGTACCAATGCCATGAGCGACAATCAATTAGCAGCCATGATGCAAGCAGATGATGCTTATGCCGGATCTCAAAGTTTTGTACGTTTACAAACAGCTGTTAAAGATGTGTTGGGTAAAGATTATTTGCTTCCTGTACATCAGGGACGTGCTGCCGAAAGTATTATCTCTATTGCTTATGTAAAAAAAGGCAGTTTGGTTCCTATGAACTACCACTTTACAACTGCCATGGCTCATATCACGCACAATGGTGGTAAAATTGCCGAATTGCTTTACCCTGAAGCTTATGTAATCAATTCAGACCATCCTTTTAAGGGCAATATGAATATAGAATTGTTGGAGGAAACCATTGTTAATCATGGGGCTGCCAATGTTCCTTTTATTCGTATGGAAGCATCTACAAATCTTATTGGTGGACAACCATTCTCTGTTCAGAATTTACGCGATGTGCGTGCGGTAGCAGATAAATACGGCATCCGCATTGTACTTGATGCCAGTTTATTGGGTGAAAATGCATATCTTGTTTTACAACGTGAAGAAGAGTTTAAAAACTCAAATATGGCTGATATTATGAAAACAATGACAGCTTTGGCTGACTTGGTTTATTTTTCGGCACGTAAAATCAGTTCGTCGCGTGGTGGTGGTATGTGTACCGACAGACAAGAGATTTACAAAGAATTAGAAGCATTAGTACCACTTTACGAAGGTTTTACTACTTATGGTGGTATTTCTATTCGTGAAATTGAGGCCATGGCTGTAGGACTTTATGAAACTCAAGATGAAACAATGATTTGCCAAAGTCCTGGTTTTATTAAATATCTGGTTGATTCTTTGCACGAAAAAGGAATTCCTGTAATCAGACCAGCCGGTGTGTTGGGAGCTCACCTCGATGCCATGCAGGTTTGTGCTCATATTCCTCAAACCGAATATCCTGCAGGTGCTTTAGCAGCAGCATTATTCCTAATCTCGGGTGTACGTGGTATGGAACGCGGTTCTATATCTAACCAACGCGATGAAGATGGAAACGAAACTTATGCCGATATGGAATTATTACGCTTAGCTGTTCCTCGTCGTGTTTTTACATTGTCGCAAATTAAATATGTCGAAGACCGTCTGAACTGGTTATACGATAATCGTCAATTAATTGGTGGATTGCGTTTTGTGTACGAGCCACCGGTACTTCGCTTCTTTATGGGAGGTTTAGAACCAACCAGTGATTGGCCTCAAAAATTGATGGCTAAGTTTAAAGCTGACTTTGGCGAAAGCTTGTAATAACTGACTTTGATTTTTTATAAACCACTATTTGATGAATAATCATTTAGTGGTTTTTTTAAGGAATATAAGTCTATCTATAAAATTGAGAGCCGATTTCAATTGAATGAAATCGGCTCCTTAATTTGAATCACTCTAGAATCTAGAGTCTAAATTCTTGGCTCTTGAGTCTTGGTACTTAGCTCTTATTTAATATCCCCTTCAGCAATCAGATATTCAGCTATTTGAACAGCATTTAAAGCAGCTCCTTTTTTAATCTGATCACTTACACACCAAAAAGTTAATCCATTTGGATTAGATAAATCTTTGCGGATACGGCCTACATGAACAGGATCTTTACCTGATAAAAACAATGGCATTGGATATTTCTTTTCGGCCGGATTGTCAATAACATCAACCCCGGGAGCAGTTTCGAAAGCTGCACGAGCTGCTTCAACACTTACCGGTTTTTCAGTTTCAACCCACACGCTTTCGGAATGTGCTCTTAATGCTGGAACACGTACGCACATGGCACTTACTTCAATGTCGGAGTGCATAATTTTGCGTGTTTCGTGATACATTTTCATTTCCTCTTTAGTGTATCCATTATCGGTAAAAACATCAATCTGAGGAATTAAATTATATGCTAATTGGTATGCAAATTTACTTACAGTTACCTCTTCGCCTGCTAAAACTTGTTTGTATTGCAATGCTAATTCGTCCATTGCTGCTGCACCGGCACCCGAAGCTGCCTGATAGGTAGACACATGCACGCGTTTGATATGCGATAAGTTTTCGATGGCTTTTAAAGCCACTACCATTTGAATTGTAGTACAATTTGGATTGGCAATAATGCCACGAGGACGATCCTTAGCATCAGCTGCATTCACTTCGGGCACAACCAATGGTATATCGTTATCCATGCGAAAAGCTGAAGAGTTATCAATCATAACAGCTCCAAATTTGGTAATATCTTCAGCAAATTCTTTTGAGATACTTGCACCTGCTGAGGCAAAAACAATGTCGATTCCCTTAAAATCATCTCCATGTTTAAGCTCTTTAACGGTGAGTTTTTCACCTTTATAGTCATATACACTACCCGCACTGCGTGATGAACCAAAAAGGCTCAACTCAGTCATTGGGAAATTGCGTTCAGCTAAAACACGCAAAAATTCTTGTCCTACGGCACCACTAGTGCCTACAATTGCTACTCTCATTGCTTTTAAATTTTGACTTAAAATAGATTATTTGTTATTTTAAGTGCGTTATCAATTATTTTTTTTGATTTAATTTTAATTATTGTTATCTTTGTGTTTCGTAAAGTCAAGTGTTACAAAGATTTGAAACTTTTTGCAAAAGTAATTCATTTTAATAAATTTAGCAACAGTATGAAGCGGCTTTCATTGATTTTTGCCTTTTTTACCCCTTTTTTTTGTTTTGCTCAAGTAAATGAGACTTTCGAAGATGGTAATTTCAACGAAAATCCATCATGGAAAGGGGTTGACATTAATTTTAAAATCAACACTTCTCTCCAATTACAATCCAATTCAACAACAAGCTCAACTTCCTTTTTGTTTACCCCATCTAAGTCGTTTATAAATGCTAGCTGGGAATGTTGGGTTAAAATAAATTACACAACTTCCTCATCAAATTATGCATCGTTTTATATAATGTCGGATAATGAAGATATTAGCAATGGATGTTTCGGCTATTTTGTTCAGGTAGGAGGAACCAATGATGAAGTTTCATTATTTATACAGGAAGGTACAAAGAAAACAAAAATTATTGATGGACGTGATAAACGAACAGATGGAAATCCGATAGAAATAAAAATAAAAGTTACTCGCGATGCTTTAGGTAACTTTGAGTTGTTAAGTAAATTGCCAACGGAATCAACATATCAATCAGAAGGAAAAATTATTGACAACAAAATAAAAAAAACGGCGTTTGTAGGTTTACTCTTTGCAAATACTACTACTACCGGTACAGCCTATCTTTTTGATGATATAATTGTAACCGGCGAAAAGGCTATAGATAAAGATGTACCGGTTTGGAAATCAATAAACCTTGAACAACCCAATACACTTCACCTTGATTTTTCAGAACCAATAAATTATTCTGAAGCTCAATTTTTTGTTGATCAAGGAGTTGGCAATCCAAATACTATTGTAATTTCAAAAGACAAAACAGCACTATCACTCAGTTTTAATAAAAAATTTGAAAAGGGAATAGTTTACTCTTTAGAAATAAACGGCTTGTTAGATTTGGCGGGAAACAGACTTGATTCAATAAGCACTTTTGGCATTGTAGAGTCGAAAGCTTTGGATGATTTGGTTTTCAATGAAGTAATGTTTGAGAATAATGAAAATTCAGAAGAATACTTTGAAATTTTCAATAAATCAAACAAAGTGATTGATGTCTCGGGTTTGATATTTACTACACGCCAAACAGACGGTAATTATAATAGTGGCATAGAACTGGAAACAGAAACACTTATGATGCCTCAAAGTTATTTAGCATTAACTAAAGATGCTGAAAAAGTTCGAAAATATCATTTATGTCCTGCTGAAAGTAAGATTGTTAGCACCAACTGGATTACTTTGAACAATGAGAGTGCTACTTTAGTAATTTGTAACGATGCCAAAGATAGTATTTATGATGAATTGACTTATAATAGTAAATGGCATAATATCTTGGTAAAAAACCCAAAAGGGGTTGCTTTGGAGAAACTTCATCCCAATCTTCCATCTCAGCTTGCAAGTTCATGGCATTCAGCTGCATGGGATATTAATTATGGCACACCGGGTTATAAAAATTCTCAGTTTATTGATTTAGAACAACAAATTGTAAAAACAGAAACATGTTGGGTAGAACCCGAAGCTTTTTCGCCTAATAATGATGGAATTGACGATATATGTCTGATAAAATATAAATTTGAGACTGCAGATATTATTGCAAAAATAATAATTTTCAATTCCATTGGTGTAAAGATTTGTCAATTAGCCAATAACACTATTCTTTCTACTGAAGGATTTATAGTTTGGGATGGCTCAACCAGCGAAGGTAAAATTGCCAATTCAGGCATCTATGTTGTATATATTGAGCTTTTTAACCCAAATACCGGTTACAAAAAACAATATAAAATACCAATAGTAATTAGACTTAAGTAAATTTAGAATAATTAACATGTTGAATTGCAATAATTCAACTATCTTTGCAGCGTTTTTTCGGCAACAAATTAGCTATTTACTTTTTGTATATAAAGCAGTTATAAAGTGCCTTATAATTATGTAATTAATAAATTCACTTAATGGTAAATATATTTGCCAAAAGTGTTTTTTGCTTAAGTTGAAAAAGCAATAAATACGAACAATTAATCATTTCAGATTAATTTAATGATAGCAAAATCCACGAAGGATTATAGCTTTTAAATTTTTAAAAATAATAATGGAGAAAGTAAGTTATGCTCTAGGGCTGAGTTTAGGTAACAATTTGTTGAGTAGTGGAATATCTAATTTGAGTTATAGTAAAATTGCAAAAGGTATTCAAGATGTACTAGAGCAAAATGAACCTGAAATAAGCTATCAGGAAGCACAGGAAGTTATAAACAGTTTTTTTGAAGAATTACAAGCGAAAGCTAGTGAAGGTGCATTGCAAGAAGGAAAATCCTTTTTGGAAAATAACGGAAAACGTAGTGAAGTAATAACCCTTGCAAGCGGTTTGCAATATGAAGTGTTAGCTGTAGGGACAGGCAATGTGCCAGCTGCAAGCGATAAAGTTAAAGTTCATTATCACGGATCGTTGATTGATGGAACTGTATTTGATAGTTCTGTTAACAGAGGCGAACCGGCAACTTTTGGGGTTACACAAGTTATAAGTGGTTGGGTTGAAGCACTTCAATTAATGCCTGTAGGCTCAAAATGGAAGTTATTTATTCCTTCCGAATTGGCTTATGGTGCTCAAGGAGCAGGAAAATCAATTGCTCCACACACTACTTTAATTTTCGAAGTAGAATTACTTGAAATAGTATAAATAAAAAATAAAATCATTCAAATAACAAACTATCATGAAAAAAACAGTTTTATTGCTTATGGCTTTAAGCATCATTTTTGTTTCTGCTGAAGCAAAAAGTAAAAAAGCTAAAAAAACGAATGTTTTGCCTGTTGTTGAGAAGGTATTCACAAATGAGATTGACTCAATGAGTTATGCCTTGGGTTTGAATGTTGGGGCAGATTTTTCGAAAAACATAGCAGGAATTCCCGGTGGAAAGTCAAATATTGATTTAATTATCAAAGGATTTACTACAGCAATGAAGGGCGATTCTGCATTAATGACTTCGGAGTTTGCAAATGAATATTTTAAAACATTTATAACCAAAGCTCAAAAAGCCGGTGTTGAAGCAAAAAAAGCCGATGGTGAGAAGTTTCTTGCTGCCAATATGAGTCAGGAAGGGGTAAATGTTACTCCAAGTGGTTTACAATATAAAGTATTAGTGCCAGCTGATGGTAAAAAACCAAGTGCTCAGGATACAGTAAAAGTTCATTATCACGGTACTTTGGTTGATGGAAAAGTTTTTGACAGTTCGGTAAGTAGAGGAGAACCAATTGAGTTTCCATTAAATCAAGTAATAAAAGGTTGGACTGAAGGTGTTCAGTTAATGAGTGTAGGTTCAAAATTCAAATTCTTTATTCCTTATAATTTAGGTTATGGCGAACAAGGTGCAGGTGGTGTAATTGCTCCATTTTCAACCTTAATCTTCGAAGTTGAATTGTTAGGAATCAAAACTTTTGTAGAGCCAAAACCTGAAGTTGCACCTGAAATTGTTCCGGCAAAAGTAACTAAAGCAGTAAAGACAGTAAAAAAGAAATAAATTATAAAATAACAAAAAACAAAAAAAATGAAAAAACAAAGTATTTTTACAATAGTAACTTTAGTTGCTATCTTCGTTATGGTTTCGTGCGGTAAATACGAAGCTAAAGAAGTAAGTTTAAGCTCTCAAAACGACAGTTTAAATTACACCTTGGGATTGGCTAATGGCGCTGGTATCAAAGATTATTACATGAAAAACGATTCAACCGACAAACCAATTGCTGTTTTAATGAAAGCTATAGAAGAAGCTTACAAAACTGATGTACCTAAAGACGAAATGTACAAATTAGGTCTTCAAATTGGAAGTTCGTTTAAACAAAACAAAACTAAAGGTTTAATGGGTGATTCAACCATGACTTTCAACGAAAAATTGGTTATTCAAGGTTTAGTAAACGCGTTGAATGGTTTCGAAGAAGGAATGAAACCAGCAGATGCTGAAAAGTTTATTCAAGAAACAATGATGGCAAAACAACAAGCACAAATGAGTCAACAAGCTCCTGCTCCAGCTCCTCAAGCTCCTGCCGATTCTACTGCTGCAGCTCAATAATTAATTAAACTATTCAAGTATAAAAGAAAAATAAAATGAAAAAAATAAATATAATTTTAGCAATTGTTATTGCTGCTGCTTTTACTTTTACATCATGTGATAGTAATAAAACAAGTCTACCAACATTAAGCTCTCAAATTGATAGTTTGAATTATGCATTTGGTTTGGCAAACGGAAAAGGCATCAAACAATATTATTTAGCTGCCGACAGTGCAAAAGCTGACTCATTGAAAATTAAAATTGAGTCTTTACTTAAAGGTGTAAAAGATGGTTTGAAAGGACAAGATGTAGATCCAAAGTATTTGGAAATTGCTGAACTTGGTAAAAATATCGGTACTGCTTTGAACGAACAAAACAAAACAGGTTTAATGGGTGATTCAACTCTAAAAGTTGAAATTGATTTAATTAAACAAGGTATTGTTAATGGTTTGAAAGGATATACCAAACAAATGAATGCTCAGGATGCACAAACTTATTTGCAAACTACAATGCAAGCATTGCAAGCAAAGAAAATGGAAAGCCAATATGGAGCCAACAAAGCTGCAGGCGAAAAATTCCTTGCCGAAAACAAAAGCAAACCTGGTGTAATAACTACTGCTAGCGGATTACAATACGAAGTAATTAAAAAAGGTACAGGAGCACTTCCAACTGACACTACTAAAGTAAAAGTACACTACCATGGTACTTTAATCGATGGTACAGTATTCGACAGTTCAGTAGATCGCAAAGAGCCTGCCGTATTTGGTGTTAATCAAGTAATTAAAGGTTGGACTGAAGCTTTAAAACTTATGCCTGTTGGTTCAAAATACAAATTGTATATTCCACAAGAATTAGCTTATTCTAATCAAAACCAAGGTGCTATCAAACCTTTCTCTGCACTTATTTTCGAAGTAGAACTTATTTCTATCGAAAAATAGTCTGAATCATATTTTTTTTGAAAGCCGGAGTATTTATTACTCCGGCTTTTTTGTCAAAAAGATAGAAGAATGCTTGATAATTGCACTTTTATATATAAATTTTCATTTGATTCTTTAATTTTCTTTTGAATTCAATTTATTTTGTATAATTTTGGTCCAGAAATGAAATGTGGTACAGAATAATGTAAAAACCACCCATTAAATTTCCATCTTATTCTATTTGAAAAAATCAATAAATTTAAAATTCATGGAAAAAATTGATCAATTAGACCGAAAAATTCTTCGTATTATAACACAAAATGCGCGTATGCCATTTAAAGATGTGGCCGAAGAATGTGGCGTTTCACGGGCTGCCATTCATCAGCGTGTACAACGCTTAATAGATTTAGACGTAATCACAGGATCGGGCTACACTGTAAATCCAAAAATGCTCGGTTTTCAGATGTGTGTTTATATTGGAATCACCCTCGAACGTGGATCGATGTATAAAGAAGTGGTTAATGAATTAGAGAAAATACCTGAAATTGTGGAATCGCAATATACTTTAGGTCACTATACTATACTGATAAAACTTTATGCCAGAAACGATGAACATTTGATGGAACTTTTAAATGGTCGTATTCAGGAAATTCCCGGAGTTGCAGCCACCGAAACATTAACTTCATTGGATCAGCGCATTAGAAGATCAATACCAATAGAATAAAGCCCCTAACCCCCTGAAGGGGGAAAAAGAAATAGGGTTGAGAAATAAAGTAAATAATTAGAAAAACAACAGTAACTTAGTTCCCCTTTTGGGGCTAGGGGTCATTATGGAAACAGTAGTCAGCGGCATTCGCCCAACAGGAAACCTTCATTTAGGAAATTATTTCGGCGCTTTGCGCAATTTTATAAGCATGCAGAACGAACACAATTGTTATTTCTTCATTGCCGATTATCATTCACTTACGACACATCCAACACCAGGTGATTTAAATGGAAATGTACGTCAAATTTTAGTAGAATACTTAGCAGCGGGGCTTGATCCGGAAAAAGCCACGCTATACGTACAGAGTGATGTGCCCGAAGTGGCTGAGTTGTATTTGTTTCTGAATATGAACGCTTATATTGGCGAGTTGGAACGATGTACTTCTTTTAAAGATAAGATTCGCCAGCAGCCTCAAAATGTGAATGCAGGCCTTTTGACTTACCCAACATTGATGGCAGCCGATATTTTATTACACCGAGCAAATAAAGTTCCGGTAGGCAAAGATCAAGAGCAACATTTGGAAATGACCCGCACTTTTGGAAATAGATTTAATCGCATGTATGATGTGGATTATTTTCCTGAACCTCAAGCGTTTAATTTTGGACAGGAATTGGTAAAAATTCCAGGATTAAACGGTAGCGGAAAAATGGGAAAATCGGAAGGAGAAGGAAATGCCATTTATTTTGCAGATGAACCTGAAGCAATTCGCAAAAAGGTTATGAAAGCCGTTACCGATAGTGGACCAACAGAGCCGAATCAACCCAAACCTGATGCCATACAAAATATTTTTCAATTAATGAAAGTTGTTTCTGCTCCTGAAACATTTAACTTTTTTGATGAACAATACAATATTTGCCAAATAAGATACGGCGATATGAAAAAACAATTGGCACAGGATATGATTTTATTTACCGAACCATTCCGTGA
>CAMBSB010000047.1 GCA_945870155.1 Paludibacter jiangxiensis
AGTACCCGATAATGAAGTGGCTCCCAATTTTGTTGATTCCTCCAGTCGGGGCTACGCCCCTCCTTACAGAATCAACAAAATTGCATACAAAAGTACACATTATCATCGTTTTTTTCTACCCTTTAGTGTCTACTTTTTCGAGAGCAACACCTAATAAGTTGAATTACGATTTTTTTTCATTTTTATAACTATAATCTTCAATATTCTAAATGAATTAAAAATATATTTTTCGGGGCATTTAATTATTTCGATATAAAATTAAAAAAATGACAATTATAACACTAGGAAAATAAATCAATATTTTGATAGTAAGTGTGTTATATAGTTATTGTCATTTCACTGATCATATAACTTTATAATTTGTATTTCAATTTCATTGTGAAGCCATAGAATTCATAACCATAGTTAAAAATTGGATTGTATTGAATCTCAGGTTCTAATATAAACTTATCGTTTAAATTTATTTCTTTACCAATTTTAAAGATCCAACCAACATACAAATTTGGTTGAATATTATATGTTTTAAATTCATAATTAGGTACAGTTGTTAAGTATTTACCTTTCAAAAAGCAATCAAAGCTTATTCCTGTAGTGAAATTTACAATTTTTGAATAGAATTTATAGCATATTGGAAGACTTAAATAACTTTCATTCACGTTAATATACCAATCTTTATTGTTAATACTCATGAAATTTTCTACTGTTAAACTCCTATAACTTAAGCCAAATTCATAGCCGTGATGTTTTAAAACCTGTTCTTCGTAACCAATACCAAATGCAGGTTTTAAACTTGATTGTGTTGATAATAATCCGCTTACATTGACACTTACAAATCTTTTGCTTTGCGAAAAAAGTGATAGTGATATTAATAATAAAAATGTAGTTAAGATTCTAATTTTCATGTAGTTTGTTTATTTTTAATTGTCTGTTAATATTGAAAATAATTATTTGCAAAATCTATTTTTTAAAATGGTAGCATCCCTTAAAACAAAAAAATTAATTTTCTGTTGTCAGTATAAATTGTATTATAAAGTGTCTTTTTATTTAACATCCTTAAAACGTGGTAAAGACAGTAACTTAATTTTACAATTCCAAATATTTTGAATGCAATTTTATTATAAAATTTAATGCTATTACTAGCCCTCCGAGCCTGCCGCACTTGCCCCTGCCTGCCGCAAGCAAGTGCGGCAGACAGGGGCAAGTCCTAAGTAGTGGGAGTTCCCACTTAGCGTGCACCTCACATTTTGTGCATAGATATAATTTAAATATATCCGCAAGGGCGGTGTATGTTAATATATTGAATTAAAACTTTATCGACCAATTGAAAGATGGTAAAATAGGAAAAAGCGACAGATAATTTAATGTTGGCTTATAGGAATTATCCGGATTCTTTTCTGTACCTATGTAATACAAAAATGGATTTGCCTGATTATATGCATTATAAAGCCCAAGTGAAATCGTTCCATTGTATTTTTTAAATGCTTTATAGGTATGCGTGAATGAAATATCAAGTTTGTGAAATGCTTTTGTTCGGTAGTTATTTCGCTCTGTAATAACCTGCACAAAATCGGAATTAGTATAGTAGTCGTAAATACCTCCACCATAAATGCTAGCATTTGGATGTAGAAATATACTGGTGGGGACGGTAATTGGTTTTCCCGACATATATTGCCATGTTGCAGAAAACGACCAAGTGTCCGATAATTTGATTTCAGAGGTGAGTGATAGCGAATTGCGAATATCAGTGGAAGCGGCAAACGGACGCCCGTAATTTAATTCGTCGAATTGATTTACGGCTTTCATTAACGTATAATCTGCGGTTAATCTCAGTTTTTTCAGGTTATATTCTGCCGAAAAATCAATTCCATAAGCATCACCATTTCCCTGTGTTATATAATTTTTCGGATCCAATGCGGTTTCCTGCGGGAAAACAAGCGTTGTATAAACCGCATCATTCCCATCTTTAAATTCAATTATATTCTTCATGGACTTATACCACACATCGGCTTTTATTGAAAATTTACTTTTATTCCAGGAGAAATCTTTTGCGCCACCCACCGAAAAATTCCATGAGCTTTCGGGTAAAAGGTAAGAACTGCTCGGAAAAAACATCTGAAAAGGAAATCCCAAACCCGAATTGGCAACACGATGAATGGGTTGGGTCATTTTTCCTAACGAAGCACTGACAGAATAATTGTTCTTGAAAATGCCATGGTAACCTAGTCGGGGCTCAATATTAAAATGCATTTTATCCGAATTTCCGACTGCACTAAAACGTAAACCGGCTGTCAGGTTTTGATTTTTTGAGAATTGATAATCCGTTCCGGCAAAAGCTATTCCTTCAGTCATTCTGGTTTCAACAGAAGTTTTGATGGCTGCGATATTTGAATCATTTAAATTGATTTGAAAAGGTGAGAATCCGTACATTTTTATGGACCCACCCGCATTCAACTTCCATTTGTCGGACAATTTTAAATTGAATTTATCTTCCAAACCGGCAGAGTTCACACCAGTCAAAATTTGCATGATATCTTTAATGTCGCTATTTGCATAACTTGTAGCCTGTCCAAAATCGTAACCGTATCGGTCGGCATAAGCCATCAAATGATTATCGGCTTTATCAGAAATAGTTCTATACCAGTTGAGACCTACATTTTGTTGGAAATTTTTAATCCAGACCTTCTCTTTTGTATCGCTGTAGGAGCTATTTACAATAATGCCATCGGTATTGCTGAAAAATGTGAGTTTCAGTTTGTCCTTATCTGATAATTTCCACAGCAAGTTGGCATTAATGTCGCCAAAATGAACCGAAAATCGGGTTTCTGCACTTTCGGGCAAAAAGGCAGAAACCACATTGGCTAAACTATAATTCGAAATTCGTCCCGCCACCGAAAGTGCCAGTTTATCTTTTACAAGCGGAATGCTTAAAGCCAATTTGCTGGTGAGCATCCCAATTTCCGCTTCGCCTTTAAATTTTGTCAGATTTGCATCCTCGCTGAGCACATTCAGCACCGACGAAATTTTACCTCCATATTCCACTGGGAAATCTGATTTGTACAATTTCGCACTGCGAATAATGGTTGGATTATAAGCCGAAACCAACCCGAAAAAATGTTCGGTGGAAAAAAGCGGAATGCCATCCAATAAATATAGATTCTGACCGTGCGTTCCACCTCTCACCTGCATATCGGCAGCTCCTTCGCCGCTCGAAGTTACACCCGCAGTCAATGCAAAGGCTTTTAGAATGTCGCGTTCGCCAATAATTGCCGGCAAATTTCTGAAAACATGAGCATCCAATTGTTCCATGCTTGCAGGTGCTTCAGTAGCCGGTTTTGAGCTAATGACTTCAATTTCCTCAATGTATTGCGATGTAAATGGCGATTGAAGTTTAATGAGCAAAGTTGTATCCGATTGCAGATGGAGTTTCACTTCTTTTTTATCAAACGGGTAATAATCAATAACAAAAGAGTAGGCTCCAATAGGCATATTGAATAAAAATTTGCCATTGGCATTTGCTTCAACTACTTTATTGAAAGGCATCACGGTTATCGGAATTTTCTTTATAGCTTTGTTAGTGCGAGCATCAATAATTTGTCCCGACACTTTAAAACGATTTTCATTTTCCTGCGCTGTTAAAGTCATTATTCCAACACAGCAAAAAATCAGGTAAGTAACTATTTTTGTATTCATTTTCTTTTAGTTCTGAGATGGATAATTAGTTACATCAACTCTTGTACTATCCGTCACATAGGAACTAAACAGCCCAACACCATTCACAATATTTGAAAATTGTGGCAAAACTCCTCCAAATTTCTGTATAATAGCAGCCATTAGATTGCCACCAGTATCATCCATTTCAGTAATCATACCTTCTATTTGATATTTTTTAAAATTAGGCTCTAAGGTGTACAACCGAAGCATAAATGAAGAGGAGTCTTTAGGACAAGCAAAGTCATTTGATTCGAAAACATTATCAATAAGATACGTTAATCCAACACCTGTATTAGCGAAAGCGGACAAATCGTAACCGTAATCTTTTTCCGGTAGCAGCTTACAAGTTACTTTTATAGGAAAGCCATTTACAGCAACCCATTCGTTATTTATACGAACACTGTACGATGCATTTTCCGCCATAGCTTTGTATTTGCAAACCGCACTCTCAATAGTTGCTGCCACTGCAGGAATGGTAGTTTGGGCATGAACGGTTTTATTGTCCAATTCTATTTTCAACGAATAGGTTTTTCCTTTCTCGATTGAAAAAGTTTTTTGCAAATCCACAAAAACGCTGGTGTCGGCTTTCAATCGAGTAAGTTCTGTCCAGTTGCTATCAGGTCCACAAATAAATACCTTTGCTTCGGTAAACGGATTTTTTACCGGCAGATAATTGCTGTTGCAAGTTTGGTTAAGATAAACCTGAACAGGTAAATCGGGCGAAAGAATAGAAAATACAACCGGAATTGGCTTGGTATCCCAAGGAGCATCAACTGTATGAATATTATCGCAGGCAACAGTCAGCATTGCGAAAAGAAAATAAATTAGTTTTTTCATTATTTAAAAATATATGCTGCTTTAAGTTTTAGTTCTGGTTCACTATCAGAAATATAAGGATTAAATTTTCCATTATAACTTCCTAATGATAAACCAAAACCATATCCAAAACTAGCTTCTATAAATATATTTTTCGTTATGGACTGACGGTAACCAATTGTAGGCTTCAATGTCAAATATCCATAATTTTGGTAAGTATTTTGGTAATTGGGTGGATAAGTCGGCTTATAACTACTGTACATAATATATCCATAGTTCAATGGCATTGACAGAAACCAACCGGAATTTAATTTGACCTTATTATTTTCAGCTCGTTTTTTAAAATTCCAGTACCAGCGCGGTTCAACTCCCATTCTTAACCCTAATGTAAATACTTGTTTATAATTCTCGCTATTTCCAAAACCAACATAACCCCCTGATATAGAATCATACGTATAATTAGTTACTGGCATTTTAAGTGTCGAACCAACTAATCCAACCGAATATCCCAATGTCATCGTAGGGGCAATTCGTTTTTCCGAGAAATAACCAGCATAGGAAGCAATTGAATTAAAATATCTATGTGGACTAAATATCGACAAAGGATTATAATTAATTTGTACTTCTACTCCTTTCAACGATTGTACTTTAAAGTCTTCGGGCTTCGAACTGTTGAAAAAAACCTCACGTTGAGCAAAAGTTGGAATAGACATTAGGATAAAAACGATTACTACTAATTTTCTTGTCATGGTTGTATAAAATTTTAGAATGTATATGCTGCTTTAAATTTGAAGTATGATGTGAGTCGAAGTCCGGGCAAATGAAATAATGAAACTCCGATCCCTAATGAAGTTTCCATAAAAAAGTGTTTCGAAAAACCCACTCTATAGCCCAAAACTGGAGTCAGTTGTGAATTTAATTCGAAATGGGTAGAATCGGCAAAAAGAGTATTGGTGTTCAGGTCCAATGGTAATCCAACAAAACAACCGGTATTCAGCTTTACGTTTCTGCCTTTTTCGTAGCGGTTTTTATACATAAAATACCAGCGTGGTTCTGCAGAAGCCGACAACCCCATACCATATCCATAGTCGTAGATGGGTCTTGAAAAACTGTTTGAATCTGAATATCCGGAATATATAACTGATTTGACATATTTTCCGAAATAAATATTTCCACCTAAAATCAGACTTGTGGTATTGGTCATTCTTTTTTCATTGAAGTAACCGAGTTCAAAAGAACCTCCAACGCCGCCAGGTAATGCAGCAAAGTCTATGAAAACACCTTGAGTATTTGAAATAGAAACCGAATCCCTTGAAATCGTCGAAAAGAAAACTTCTTTTTGTGCGTTCACTGATAATAAAATAAAAAAAGCAAAAGAAAAACAAACAATAAGTTGCTTCATTGTAGATTGATAGTGTTTTTTTATAATGTGAACAAAAGTACGCTATTAAGTTAACGAATAAATTTTTGTTAATGATATTTAGGTTTAATAATTAACTTTTATAACATTTCATTCCTATTGATTAGATTGGGGATAAAACTGAATATCTTTTATAAAAATTAATAATAAAACGAACATTACATTAACTTATTGTACAATTATTACCACCCACATACAACGGATTATCCGTTTAATACAAAAGGTGGGATTAAAAAAATCCCACCTTGCGTGTACCACATTTTTTATACGTAAATTAAACATAATTATATCCGCAAGGACAGGTGCTTGAATCAATAATTGTCCAATGTAGCAATAAGTACAAAATTGAGATTTTTGCGTCTTTCTTTAAAAAATTATAATATTTTTATGCCAAAACGATTTTCGGGCGTTGTAGTTCCCATGATTACGCCACTGAATACAGATTTTTCAGTAGATATAGAAGCTGTTGAACGAATAATAAATATGTTTAGTGTCAACAATATTCATCCCTTGCTATTGGGTACTACCGGCGAATCGTGTTCTATAGCAGAGGCTGAAAGTAACAGACTGGTTCAGACTGCTGTCAGGGCGAAAGGCGAAAACCAGAGCATTTATGCCGGATTGGTAGGAAATCAGGTTGACGATTTGATTAGACGTGGAAATATGTACATCGAACTGGGTGCTGATTGTGTGGTTGCCACCCTGCCTTCGTATTACACCCTTACTCCCAGGCAGATGGAACTGTTTTATACACAATTAGCTGATAGTATAAACGGACCGGTAATGATGTACAATATTAAAGCTACTACCCAAATGACTATTCCGCTGGAAGTGGTTGAAAAATTAAGTAAACATCCCAATATATGGGGTTTGAAAGATTCGGAACGCGACTACGACCGCATGAAAACCTGCATCGAAAGCTATAAAAACAATCCGGATTTTTCCTACTTTTGTGGCTGGGGAGCTCAAAGTTGCGGAAGTTTACAGTTGGGAGCCGATGGTATAGTACCGAGTACAGGAAATATTGCTCCCGATATGTATGGTAAATTAATGTTTGCAGCCCAATCTAAAAACTGGGATGAATGTGTGCATTGGCAAACAGAAACAGATAAAGTTGCCACTATTTACCAAAAAGACAAAACATTGGGACAATCATTGGCAGCATTAAAAGTATTGATGTATAGCAAAGGGATATGCAATAAAACCATGATGCCTCCATTAACAGAACTATCTGATATTGAAACCGAAACAATCATGAATAATTTCAAATTTACTCTGCCCCTAACCTCCTGAAAGGGGAATAATAAAGCATCAATAAAAGTTTATACATATAAACAAACAGACTTTTTTTCTATTTTCTCAGCAATTAAACTAATAACAACTATGTTTTTGTTTAAATAACTTTGAAGACAAAACGACAACAATGTTATTTGATAGAAATAATAATAAACAGAAACCACCTTCATACCCACTTCTTCCCCTTTAGGGGG
Organism: Paludibacter jiangxiensis; assembly: GCA_945870155.1. Taxonomy (GTDB): domain Bacteria; phylum Bacteroidota; class Bacteroidia; order Bacteroidales; family Paludibacteraceae; genus Paludibacter; species Paludibacter jiangxiensis_A. The sequence continues at coordinate 7,438 of CAMBSB010000047.1, forward strand.
TTAGGGGCAGAGACTAGGGGTCAGAATTAATAAAAAAATATGGGAAACACAATTCACTGGATTGATTCACTGATTATCAGCATCTCCGTAATATTCACAGTTGGTGCAGGATTTTATTTCGCTCGCCGCCAAAAAACCTCCGAGCGGTATTTTACAGGGAGTAAAAATATTCCCGCCTGGGCTATTGGCATTTCTATTTTTGCCACTTTAATAAGCAGTGTAACTTTTCTGGCATACCCGGCTGCGGCTTACAAATCGAACTGGATATTGCTGGTTCAGGGTTTAATGGTGCCCATGGTGCTGGTTACCATTATTTGGGTTATTGTACCGCTGTTCCGCAAAGTAATCCGCCTGAGTGCTTACGAGTATTTCGAACGCCGGTTTGGAGCTTTTGCACGTATTTATAGTGCCATAGCTTTTATACTCACTCATTTCTCAAAAATGGGTACCGTGCTGTTTTTACTGAGTGTGGCTATGAGTAGTTTAACAGGACTATCGGTTACGACCTATATTGTTTCGTTGGGTGTAGCCATTATTCTGCTCACTCTTTTTGGTGGTATTGAAGCCGTTATCTGGATGGATGTAATTCAGGGTTTTATGCTGATTGGTGGTGGAATGTTGTGTCTGATTATTTTGTTGTTTGGTGGAGAAGCAAGTGCAGGAGTTATGCTATCGGATGCAGTAAGTATGGGTAAAATTGACTTTGGTCCCTATAATTTTAGTTTTGCAGAACTCACGTTTTGGGTAATGGTTGTAAACGGTATTTTCTATGCTTTACAAAAATATACCACCGATCAAACCATAGTTCAGCGTTATTTAACGGCTAAAACCGATAATGATGCTAAAAGAGCAGGATATATTGGTATTTTTACCAGCGTTCCTGTGTGGGCTTTGTTTATGCTCATTGGTAGTTTGCTGTATGTTTATTATCACAATGGATCGGCAACTTTGCCCGAAGGAATTACCGCCGATGGTGTGTTTCCGTACTTTATCGGTACTAAGCTTCCGGTGGGTGTGGTTGGACTGGTACTTTCGGGTTTAATTGCTGCTGCCATTTCTACTCTTACTTCGGATACCAACTGTCTGGCTGCCATTGGAGTGGAGGATTTTTATCAACGATTCAATCCTGACTGTACAGATAAACAAAGATTAAACATGGGTAAATTGCTTGTGTTGATTTCGGGTGTTGCTATGACCGGTGTAGCACTTTTGTACGTGGCCTGGGGAGGCGAAGGAGTTTTAGGTGTGGTATTCGAATTGTATGCCATTTTCTCCGCGGGTATCGTGGGGATTTTCATGCTGGGTTTGTTATCCCGCAGGGCCAACTGGCAGGGACTTTATATAGGCATAGGTGTTTGTATCGCTTTTACAGCTTATGCAGTGCTAACCACCACCGACATTAATGATAAATTGTTGTTGGATTTAGGAAAATATAATTTCCCGCATCACAAATATATGTTAGGTGTTTACAGTCATTTAATCGTTTTAATTGTTGGATATATTGCCAGCCTGTTTTTTAAATCTGAAAAAGTGAATGAAGAATTGACGATTTACGGATATTTTGGGAAGAACAGTAAGAGAGAGTAAAGAACAAAGACAAAAGAACAAAGACAAAAAGAATGAATTCTATTATATTACAACAACCCGGAAAAATTGTTTTCGGAATCAATTCGATTGACAAATTACCGGAAGATGAATTGATTTTAACTTCCAGGAAAATACTTATTTTAATAGCTGAACCGGTAATAAATTTATTGCAAAGGACTATCAATGATATTCAACTTTCAGGTAAAACAGTTGAACTTATTCCTTATCTTTTTCCAGGTGAACCCACTTTTTCTCAGTTCGACAACTTACTTGCTCAATCCCAACGATTCAATCCCGATTGTGTGATAGGTGTCGGTGGAGGAAGTGTGCTCGACTCGGCTAAACTTCTGGCCGCTATAACGGGAAACGAACAGCAATATGCTGATGTAGTGGGTGTTGGGTTACTTAAAAAACGAATGAAAAGGCTGATTTGTATTCCTACAACTTCGGGTACAGGAAGCGAAGTTTCACCCATCGCCATTTTGCTGAATGAAAAAACAGAAGCTAAGAGTGGCATCGTAAGTCCTGCTTTGTTGGCTGATGCAGCTTATATCGATCCGGCTTTAACGGTAGGATTACCATCCAAATTCACTGCCGAAACGGGCATGGATGCGCTTTGTCATTGCATAGAAGCCTATACCAATAAATTTGCTCATCCGGTAGTTGATACTTATGCATTGAAAGGAATACAATTGATTTCGGAAAACCTATTGAAAGCATGTAAAAACGGAAATGACCTTGAAGCCCGCTCGGCGCTCGCTTTGGCTTCGATGTATGGCGGACTATGCCTTGGTCCTGTAAATACACATGGTGTACATTGCCTTTCGTACGGATTAGGAGGAAAATTCCATATATCGCATGGATTAGCCAATGCTGTTTTATTGCCTGCCGTGCTGCGTTTTAATTTAGAAGCTTCACCCAAAAGACATGCACAAGTGGCTATGGCAATGGGCATAGTAAAAGGAAAGGAAGATACCGCAACTGCACTTGAAGGAATCAAAAAAATTGAAGAATTATCGCGCGAGTGTGGTATTCCTTCAAGTCTCACAACTTTAGGAATAAGCGAAAACGATTTACCGGCATTGGCTGATATTGCTATGCAAGTTACCCGTTTATTGAGAAATAATCCACGTGAATTGACGAAGGAAGATGCGATAGGTATTTATAAAACAATACTTTAGATTTACGATTTAAAAATGTACAATTTACAATTGGCAAAAGAAATATCAACCTATTAACTACAAAAGATGAAACCAATTTTAGGTATTTCCATGGGTGATCCGGCCGGGATTGGACCCGAAATATGTATCAAAGCATTAAGTGATATTTCAGTATATGAGCGTTGTAAACCAATTGTGGTGGGTGATGCTGAAGTAATGACTCAGGCTGTAAACTTTTTAAATTCCGATTTAAAAATAAATCCGGTATCGGATATACATTCTGCAAAATTTGAATTTGGAACTGTTGATGTTTTTGATTTAAAGAATGTTGAACTGTCAGAACTGAAATTGGGCGAAGTATCGGCTATGGCAGGTAATGCAGCTTTCGAAGCAGTACAAAAAGTCATTTATTTAGCATTGTCGAAAGAAATAGATGCAACAGTTACTGCACCCATCAACAAAGAATCCATACACCTGGCAGGACATAAATTCTCAGGACATACCGAAATTTATGCTCATTTTACCAATACAGCCAAATTCGCCATGTTGTTGGCTGATGAAAATTTGCGGGTAATACATGCCACAACCCATGTGTCATTACGTCGTGCCTGCGATTTATGTAAAAAAGACCGTGTGTTGGAAGTCATATCACTGCTGAATGATGCATGTGTTCAGTTTGGAATAGCAAAACCACGCATAGCTGTTGCCGGATTAAATCCTCATGCAGGCGAAAATGGTTTGTTTGGCGACGAGGAAATCAATGAAATAATACCGGCTATCGATGAAGCTAACAAACAGGGATTCAGCGTTGAAGGACCCATTCCTCCCGACACCATGTTTGTTAAAGCAGTGCAGGGAAAATACGATGGTTGTGTGGCTATGTATCACGATCAGGGACATATACCGTTTAAACTCGAAGGTTTCCAATGGGACAACGAAAAACAAACTATGAAAAGCGTGAAAGGCGTAAACATAACCCTGGGCTTACCTATTATCCGCACATCTGTGGATCACGGTACAGCTTTTGAAATTGCCGGCCGTGGAATTGCCTCACCCGATGCCATGTTGGTGGCTATTGAATATGCCATTTTGATGGCGAAGACCCCTAAACCCTAAAGGGGAATAACCCCAAACCCCTAAAGGGGCTTAAAGAAGCAGAATTTAAATGAAAATTAAAAATGATGAAATCAATACTAACCTCAACTCCCCTTTAGGGGTTGGGGGTGAATTTGGGGTTGGTATATTCATTATTGCCGATGATATTACAGGAGCAGCCGAAATGGCAGGTGTTTGTTTGCGTTATGGTCTGAAAGTTTCGTTCGGCATTGATGTTGTTCCTGAAAATGAAGCAGATGTAAAGATTATTGCCACCGATAGTCGCTCTTTAAGTGAAAATGATGCATTTATAATTCACCAAAAAATTGCAGAACAAATCTTTGAAAAACCTCTAACTTATGTTTTTAAAAAGTGTGATTCTGTATTAAGAGGATATGTCTTGACTGAATTGGAAGCAGTATTATCCGTAAAAGACTTTAAACAGGTTTTTATTCAACCTGCGAATCCTGCAACAGGAAGATGTATTCGGAATGGGGTGTATTATATAGATAATGAGAGAATTCAAAACACCGGATTCTCAAAGGATCCTGATTTCCCGGCTAATTCCTCAAATGTTAATGATTTACTCATTATTCGTTCAAAGTCATATCATAAACATTCAAACATTTTTACCGGAAATATTGAAAACATTTCCGGCACCGGAGTTTATATACCTGATTGTGAATCGATAGCTGACTTAACTAAAAGCTCTAAATTAGCCGATAATCAAACCCTGATGTGTGGAAGTGCTGCATTTTTTGAACAGGTACTGCTATCTAAAGGATATAATGAAAGACTTGCAGAAACCATAAATTACAAAACTGCTACTGATTTTCTGTTAGTTTCAGGCACCACTCATCCAGAAAGCATACATTTTAATGAAAAACTTGCCGGGTCAGCTTGCTCTGTTATTTCGTTTCCAACTGATTATTTAAACCCGGAAATTGATCAGGTAGCTTTTGAAAAATGGATCATTGATATAGAATCTGACTTGGAGAAGAACAAGAAGATGGTTCTTTACCTTTCAAATTCGAGAATTGAATTTAATCAAAGCAGTTTTATTTTAAAACAAAGATTAAATAAAGTCATATCATATTTAACAGAAAATTCAGACTTAAAAAATCTTTTAGTTGAAGGGGGTGCAACAACTTACAGTTTATTAAAGTTTTTGGAGTGGGATACCTTAATTCCTGTATCGGAACTTAGCCCCGGAGTCATACAATTCAGCATACCAAAACATAAAAATTTAGACCTGATAATTAAGCCCGGAAGTTATAAGTGGACTGAATATCTGTTTGATATAAAATAAAAATGGCTTGCCAAAATTAATCGACAAGCCTTGATAATTAGCGTTTTAGCACATTATTCTTTTAGTTTTTCAAGCAATAATGCGACACCTTTTTCCACATCTTGGGTTTGTTCCAAAGCTTTGATAAAGGCACTTCCAATAATGGCACCGCTGGAGTATTTGCAAACCATTTCCAGAGTCGATTTATTGGAAATTCCAAAACCGATTAATCGCGGATTTTTCAGATGCATGGCATTAATACGGTTAAAATATTCCAATTTTCCGTCAAAAGATGTTTGCGTGCCGGTAACTGCTGCAGATGAAACCATGTAAATAAATCCATTAGTATGGCTGTCAATCAAGCGGATACGTTCTTCTGAAGTTTCGGGTGTAATCAGAAAAATAAATTCTAATCCGTATTTTTCTGCTATTTCTTTATATTCTGCTAAAAAATCCGACATAGGTAAGTCGGGGATTATCATTCCATCGATACCAACTTTGTTACATTCATAGCAAAATTCCTCGAATCCAAACTGCATAATCGGGTTCAGGTAGCCCATCATTACCAGCGGTATATGAATATGTTCACGTACATTCACCAACTGTTCAAACAATTTGCGTATACTCATCCCGTTTTTGAGGGCTTGTTGGCTACTGTTCTGAATCACAATGCCATCGGCCATGGGGTCAGAAAAAGGAACACCTATCTCAACCAAATCAATATCATTGAGTTGTAAGCTTTTTAAAGTAGGAACAGTATCATCGAGTTGAGGAAAGCCGGCTGTAAAATAAACCGAAAGTATATTTTCTTTTTTACGCTCGAATAAAAGATTGATTCTGTTTATCACCCCTAGCCCTAAATGACCCCCAACCCCTAAAGGGGAGTTGAAGTTAGTTTCGTCTAGTATATTTTGTTCTTTATTCATATTTTTCTTAATTTCTTAGTTCGATTTTCAATACTAATATTTCTTTCACCCCGCAATTTATCACCCTAATGGCGGCGTGGCTTAGGGCTTAGGGGCAATTCCCTTCAAAAATCCATTCAACAATTCTACATTTTTCAACCCGGGTTTCACTTCAAACTTGCTGTTTAAATCAATTCCTGCAAAAAGCGGATGATCAATGTTTTGAATTGATTCAGCATCGTTCGATGCTATGCCTCCACTTAATAAAAACGGTGTTTTCCCGGTATATTCCTTCAGCATATTCCAATCAAATTTCAACCCCGAACCTCCGAATGCATCAGTTTTAGTGTCGAAAAGGAAATAATCACATGCTCCTTCATAAATTTTGGTAACTTTAAAATTATATGCTTCAGCTATAGGAAAAGCTTTGATTACAATAAGTCCTGTGTTGTGAAGTTTTTCGCACATTTCAACCTGTTCATTACCATGTAATTGAACTCCATCAAGCTTGTATTTAAATACAATTGTAAGTATATTCTCAAGTGTTTCGTTTACAAAAACACCAATTTTTTTGATTGATTTTGGTAAAGCATTTAATACCTCAACGTCCAAAGGCTCAGCATATCGTGGTGATTTAGGATAAAATATAAAACCCATAAAATCAGGATGTAAGTCGGCAATATCAAAAATATTGGAAGGAAATTTCATTCCGCAAATTTTGATGGTCAACCTGCCCCCCAACCCCCTAAAGGGGGAGTTCAAGATAGTCTCATTTCGTATATTTTGTTTAAAAAACATACATATCTTTTTTTTAAAGTTATCAATACAAATATTTATTATTCCCCCTTTAGGGGGTTAGGGGGCTGATAAATCGTCTCAATGCTTCTGCCGGATTTTCTTCCTTCATAAAATTTTCACCCATCAAAAAACCTTTATAACCAGCTCTGCGTAAATCTTTTACAGTTTCAACTTTTGAAATACCACTCTCACTGATTTTTACAAATTTATCAGGAATAAAGTCAACTAAATCAAAAGAAGTTTGCACGTTTTGCTCAAAAGTTTTCAAATTCCGGTTATTTACACCCAATAAATCTACAAAATCGTTGGCATGTCCAATTTCTTCTTTGTTATGTACTTCGAGCAAAACTTCCAAACCTAACTCATGTGCTTTTTGTGCCAACTCCAGGGTTTTTTCCACAGTTAAAGCCGCAGCAATCAGTAAAATTACATCTGCTCCCATGGCTTTGGCTTCATAAAGTTGATAGACATCTATCACAAAGTCTTTTCTCAAAACAGGACATGCAATAAATTTTCGTGCAGCCATTAAATCTATAGCTGTGCCACCAAAATACTCCAAATCGGTCAGAATCGAAATTCCCGATGCTCCGGCTTCACTGTAACCCGATGTAATATCCATTACATCAGCATCCTCGTGTATCCAGCCAAGTGATGGTGATTTACGTTTAAATTCTGCGATTATTCCGGTGTTTGAATGTTGCAAACTTTCTTTCAAGGAAATACACTTTCTGCCAAACAGGGGTGCTTGCATTAAGCTTTCTGTTGAAATAGTTTGGCTTCGTTGTGCAACTTCTTTGTACTTATCTGCAATTATTTGATCAAGAATATTGGGCATATATATTTTTAAATTGTTGATATTCAAATAACAATAAATAGAAAATCTGTTATTCAAATTAAGATGAAAACTTATGACAAAGATATATTTTTTTGATTTAAAACCACGACACTTTATTCATATAAAAAGAAATGCTCCCGGAAATTAAATTTCTTAGGGAGCATTTCTTTTGTTAATATTTAATATTATTCCTGATTATGGCTTGTTTAATTTTAATTCAGTATTACCAATTAACTCTCAATATACTCCCAATTATTCTCCCTTCAGGGCCTGCCTGCGGTAGGCAGGGGTTAGGGGGCAGACTAATTTATACTATTACTGAACTTTGTAAACGTCTACATTATCAACTTCGAATGTTTTAATAAATGCAGCATGACGACGAACTTCAACTTCACCAAAATTTAAATAAACTTCGGCTGATTTGCGGTATAAGTCATCTGTATCGCGAGATGCATCAATTAACAACAAGTAACTCATTATGATATGACCAGCCATTTCAACCAATCTACGAGCTTGAAAATCAAGATATTCCTGGTTTTTAATTTCGTTTACGCGTGCTACTGCATTAGCATAAAGATTGGTCATTATTTGCAAGCGTTTACGGAACGAAGTAAATTCCGGTTTAATTGTTTGCGCATCATAATCGCGAATCATTTTTAAATAATTTCCGGTAGTTACGTGGCGAATGGCTGCTACAACCTGTAATTGTGAAGTTCCTTCATAAATTGTCATGATACGGGCATCGCGGAAATGACGTTCGCAGGCATAATCTTTCATAAAGCCCGAACCACCATGCACCTGAATCGAATCATACGCGTTCTGATTGGCATATTCGCTAGAGAACATTTTCAACATAGGCGTCAATGCATCAGCCAGTTTAAGATATTCCTTGAAATCAGCTTTTTCTTCGGGAGTCAATTTTCTTTCGGCTTCAATGGCTTCATAAGCTTTATAAACATCTACAAAGCGTGTTGTTTCGTACAATAAAGCACGTGAAGCATCCAATTTAGCTTTAATGATTGAAATCATTTCGTACACTGCAGGAAATTCAATAATTGCTTTCCCAAACTGACGACGATCGCGGGCATAGTTCAATGCTTCGTTATAAGCAGCTTCCGATAAACCGGTAGATTGTGCTCCAATTCCTAAGCGAGCGCCATTCATCAACGACATTACATATTTAATTAGTCCCATGCGGCGAGTTCCTACCAATTGTGCAGGTGTGTTGTTAAACACCAATTCGCAGGTTGGAGAACCTTTGATTCCTAATTTATTTTCGATACGACGAACTAAAACAGTATGATCATGTTTATTATCTGCAACAAAATACGATAAACCACGTCCATCGGTAGTTCCATCTTCCGAACGAGCCAAAACTAATTTAATTTGAGCATCGCCATTGGTAATAAATCGTTTTACACCATTCAAATACCACATACCATCAGCTTCATTGTAAGTTGCTTTTAGTTGCACTGCTTGTAAATCCGATCCGGCATCAGGTTCGGTTAAGTCCATCGAACAAGTAGCTCCTTCGCATACGCGTGGCAAATATTCTGATTTAATTTCGTCTGAAGCAAATTCCGCAATAGTTTCGGCGCAATCTTGTAAACCCCAAATGTTTGCAAATCCTGCATCGGCACGAGAAACCATTTCGCCCGACATAACATAAGCAACCATAGGGAAATTCAAACCGCCGTATTGACGTGGCAAAGTAATTCCATAAACACCGGCTTGAGTTAAGGCATCGTGATTTTCCTGGGTTCCACGGGCATAAATTACACGGCTGTTCTCTACCTGTGGCCCATCGTGGTCAACGCTTTCGGCATTTGGCGCAATAACATCGGCGCAAATTCCGCCAATAATTTCGAGTACCTTTTCGTAACTGTCAATTGCATCTTCAAAATCGCGCGATGCATAATCAAATTTATCTTTATCAGCAAAATTACGCTCCTTGAGTGCAACTATTTTTGGCATCAAAGGATGCGAAAGCTGAAATTTTATGGCTGGATTGTCGTTAAAAAAGTTCATATTTTTTATTTACGATTTATTTATTTACAATGTACAATTTAATGATAGGTGTAAATCCAAATCGTAAATCGTAAATTGTAAATTCTTCAATTACTTACTGTTTTTCTTATAGTATTTAATCATTTTTGGAAGTACTTCTTCTATTGATCCGGTAATAACATAATCGGCTATAGCATTAATTGGTGCTTTAGGATCATTGTTAATGGCAATAATCATGGCACTTTCCTGCATTCCTGCAATATGTTGAATTTGACCCGATATACCGCAAGCAATATATAATTTTGGACGAACGGTAGTTCCTGTTTGACCAATTTGTCTTTCGTGTTCTGCAAAACCTGCATCTACAGCAGCGCGTGATGCGCCAACTTCGCCACCTAAAGTGTGAGCTAAATCGTATAAGAGTTTAAAATTCTCAGCACTTCCTACGCCATAACCACCCGAAACAATGATAGGTGAACCTTTGATGTTTAATTTTGATTTTTCAATATGACGTTCAATTACTTCAACTACATAATCGGTATCCGAAACGTATTTTGAAACATCAAGTTTTTTTGTTTTACCAACAAATTTCACATCTACAATTTCTTTTTTCATCACACCTTCGCGTACTGTTGCCATTTGTGGGCGACAATCAGGGTTTACAATAGTGGCAACAATATTACCTCCAAAAGCCGGACGAATTTGATAAAGTAAATTCTCGTAAGTTTTACCTTGCTTTTTGTCTTCATATGTACCAATTTCGAGCGAAGTACAATCGGCTGTTAGACCGCTGAACAAGGCAGATGATACACGTGGCCCTAAATCGCGACCGATAGAAGTTGCTCCCATCAAGGCTATTTGAGGTTTTTCTTCTTTAAAAAGATTTACCAACAACGAAGTATGCGGCAAAGTGGTATATGGAGCCAATCGTTTGTCATCGGCCAAATACAATGTATCTACACCATAAGCAAATACCTGAGCACCAATATCGTCCAATTTGTAACCTGCTGCTACAGCTTCCAGTTTACATTTTAACTGATTAGCCAAAGACCTGCCTTTGGTTAACAGTTCAAGACTAACATCACCAACAATGCCGTCTTCAATTTCGAGATATACAAAAATGTTATTCATATTTTTTTACTACCCCCGCACCTTTTACAAAAGGAGCAGATGAGTTATGTTTTATAGTTAATAAAAAATAATATAAGATCATAATTCCCTTCAGGGGGTCATTATCCAATAGTATGATTAGCAATTAATTCTATCATCATATCTTCTATTTCGACATCCGAAGCAGTTAATCTTTTGCTTTCTTTAGCCGTAAATACCACATTCTCAATTTGTTTTACCTTGGTTGGTGAACCCGAAAGTCCTAACCACTGTATGTCGTGTTCTATGTCGCTTACACCCCATTCGGTAATAGTTAAATATGGGTGAGCGTTATATAAATCTGTATAATCGGCACCGGCATCTTGTTTTTCGCTTAAAGTGGCTGCCTTCTTGTATTTCAAGGTAAGTTTTGCATGGCGCGGACGGCATTCAGGTGCTGAACCATTCACTGTAACCACCATAGGCAGCGAACCTTTTACAACTTCAACTCCACGTTCCAAACGTCTTTTAATTGTAATACTCTTGTCAGTGCATTCAAGAATTTCTTCGGCATAAGTTATTTGAGGAAAACCAAGTTTCTCAGCTACTTGTGGACCAACTTGAGCGGTATCTCCATCAATAGCCTGACGACCACAAACAATTAAATCAACTTTGCCCAATTTACGAATGGCACATGCCAATGCATACGAGGTAGCCAAGGTATCAGAACCTGCAAATTCACGTCCACTCAGAAGGTATCCTCCATCGGCTCCACGGTACATGCTTTCGCGAATTATCTCGGCTGCACGTGCTGGACCCATGGTTAAAACATAAACCGTAGCTCCTTCAATTTTTGATTTCAAACGAAGTGCTTGTTCTAATGCATTTAAATCTTCAGGATTATAAATGGCAGCTAGTGCTGCACGATTTACTGTTCCATCAGCTTTCATAGCATCTTTTCCAACATTTCGAGTGTCAGGCACTTGTTTTGCAAGTACAATAATGTTAAAACTCATTTATTTATTATTTTTAGTTAATATTCTGTTTTTAATGATACTTTAGTGCAAAAAAAATATTTCAAAAACCAATTAAATTGAAATTCAATTCATGTAGTTTTTGAAATTGACCAACAAAAATACCAAATTATGTTGAATCTGCAATTATATTTCAGCACAAAATTCCTAAAAAAGTGCAATAAGTATTTGTTTTTACAAAAAAAAGCGAGACTTTTCACAAGGTCTCGCTTCTCAATAGGTATTAGTTTTTTTAAGGTATAAAAAAGATTGTGTTGTTTAGTTAACGTTGGCAAAGAAACGGCGAAATTTGCAGGCAAACAAGACTAAAAACATGTTTTACAACCTGTTTTTTCATGCTTTTTGAATTGGCTTGTTAAATATAAAATCACAAATACCAGTTAATAATCAGTTATTCAGATAATTACAATTATTGTGTACGGAATGCAAAAAAAATCTAAATTTCTGCTTTTTTAGTATTAATCAAAAAATTTTCGTGTAACTTTTTGTTTAGTAACATTCAACATTTTTTGCCCTGCATTTATTGTTTTACAAAAATAATAAAAATATTCAATTCATTTTAAAAATATTTATTTAACCCTTTATAATATATCAAGTATTATCTCTAATTACAAATTGATAGTTTTTATCAAACATTATTAGTACAACAAAATTAAAAAAACATCAATTCAAGACTAATTATTTATATCTTTGTTCTCTGTTTTCAAATAATTGGGATTAAAATAAATTCCTCAATATTTAACTCATATCAATATAAAATGAATAAAGTATTTATTCTAATATTTTCAGTTTTATTTTTTACTAGTTGCAAACAACCTGCTAAAGTACAAAACAAGGATGAGAAAGTTGTTATTGTACCCGGTTTTAATGCCGATTCGGCTTATCAATATGTACAGAAGCAGGTTGACTTTGGTCCTCGAGTACCCAATAGCACTGCACACAAACTTTGTGCGGATTATCTTAGTGCAAGTTTGAAAAATTTTGGTGCAAAAGTTATTGAACAAAAAGCTGATTTACAGGCATACAATGGTGTTGTTTTAAAGTCAACCAATATAATAGGTTCATACAACATTGAATCAAAAACACGTATTTTACTTTGTGCGCATTGGGATTCGCGTCCTATAAGCGACCACGATTCAAATCCGCAGAATTTCAACAAACCGGTTTTGGGTGCTAATGATGGTGCAAGTGGAGTAGGGGTTTTGCTAGAAATGGCCAGAGTTTTTGGTAAAAATACACCCAATGTGGGTATTGATATAGTTTTATTCGATGCTGAGGATTATGGTGCACCTGAAAATTTTGTTGGAAATTCGGAAAATTCATGGTGTTTAGGATCACAATACTGGAGTGCAAATCCTCACGTAGCGGGCTATACTGCAAAATATGGCATTTTACTTGATATGGTTGGTGCACCTAATGCAACATTTTATAAAGAGCAAATTTCAATGAGTTATGCACCGGATGTTGTAAATAATGTTTGGTCTATTGCCAGAAATCTGGGTTTTTCACAGTATTTTATAAATGAAAATGGAGGAGCAATCACCGATGATCATCTATATGTAAATAAAATTGCTGGTATTCCGTGCATTGATATTATTCATTTTAACCCAAATTCAGAACATGGCTTTGGCGACTTTTGGCATACTGTAAATGATACAATGGAGAACATAGATAAAAATACCCTTTTTGCCGTTGGAACTACTTTAATGAATGTGGTTTATAAAGAATAAAGAGCAAAGAACAAAGATTAAAGACAAAAGAACAAGATTAAAGACAAAAGAAAAAAGAATAAAGACAAGAGTAAGAATAAAATATGTTGAAATTCAAGAAGATAGCTGTAAAAATTGGTAGCAATGTACTCACTCGACCTGATGGTACATTGGATATCACACGCATGTCAGCTTTGGTTGATCAAATTGCAGTTTTACACAAAAAAGGGGTTGAAATAGTGATGATTTCGTCAGGGGCTGTTGCTTCGGGCAGGAGTATTATGGGTCTGAATAAAAAAATGGATGTTGTTGATCAACGTCAACTTTTTTCGGCAGTGGGTCAAGCTAAGCTTATAAACCATTATTGGGACCTGTTTCGCGATCATGGAATTACCGTTGGTCAGGTGCTAACAATGAAAGAAAATTTCGGGAGTCGACGTCATTATTTAAATCAAAGAAACTGTATGCAGGTAATGCTCGACAACAAAGTGATACCTATTGTAAATGAGAATGATACAGTTTCTGTTTCGGAACTTATGTTTACCGACAACGATGAACTTTCAGGTTTAATTGCTTCGATGATGGACATGGAAGCCTTGATTATATTGAGTAATATCGATGGAATTTATAATGGTTCGCCAACCCATCCTGAATCGAAAGTTGTAAGGGAAATTCAGAAAGGTGAAGATATTTCGGACTATATTCAAACTACCAAATCAACTTTCGGAAGAGGCGGAATGGCCACAAAAACTACCATAGCCCGGAAAATTGCAGACGAAGGAATTCATGTTTTTATAGCCAACGGTAAAAAAGACAATATACTTATACAATTGCTTGACAAAAAATTGGATGTTGTTTGCACCCAATTTGTGGCTTCTACCGATGAAGTGTCCAGTGTGAAAAAATGGATTGCTCACAGCAAAGGATTTGCAAAAGGAGAAATTCATGTAAACGAAAATGCAGCCAAAGCACTTACCGGTGAGAAAGCGGTAAGTCTACTTCCAATAGGTGCTACTTCTATTGTAGGAGATTTTGAGAAAGACGATATAGTAAAAATAATGGATCATTTGGGCATGTCTCTAGGCATAGGCAAAGTGCAATACGATAGCGATAAAGCCCGCGAAATGCTTGGAAAAAAGAACCAAAAACCTTTGGTTCATTGCGATTATATGTATTTGGAATAGTTATGTATTAAATATATTTTTAAAGAAAATGAATATTACCTATTTAAAAACTACAGCTATTTTACTTGTTTCTATCGTTATTTTTAGTAGCTGCCTAAGTTCTAAAACATTGACTAATAGCATAAAAGCGAATATTGGTAAAGAATTAGCAGGTGTTAAGAAGATTGACGCTAGTAATATAATTCTCAAAACTGAAGCTTTGACTAAAATGGATTCATTGGTTATAGTTGATAAAAATAAATCCTATTTTATACCTGCCATTGTATTTTGGATGTGGGAAAATTCGTTGAATTGCAAATTAAATAACCAGATTTATACCAATACATTTATTGATATTTTAAATTATAAAATTGGCGAATTTCAACTAAGTAAACATCTGGGGAATAAAGTTTTAGAAATAAATATCGAAAAAATTCCATCCGAATTTAAGTATTTAAACAAGGGATTCTTCTATTTTATTGTTTACGCTTATGGTTATTCATTTTACGAAGGAATTCAACCGGATGAGCAAACTTTAGAAATTAGTTATAGAATACTTGAAGACAATATTGAAATTAAAAACAAAACATTTAAAAAATATTATAACACGCCATATAAAGATGGCTGGGCTGGTTCTACTAAGCTGGTGAATAAATACATTCAATCATTAAACGCAAATTTCGAGACTGACTGTAATGAATTTGTGACTGAAATAATTGATAATTTGTAAAAATTATTTTTATCAAAAAAGAATCTTATAATGTTTTTTCTGTAAATGGGGATTAAAAAAAACGATTCCCATTTGAAATAAATCGATGGTTGAAGTTACTTTGTTGTTTTCTTTGATTAATTTCCAGGCATTTTTCATTTCTACTGACCAATAGATATCATCAATTACAATAATTGAATTTGAATTTATTTTCTCCAAACATTGTTCAAAATAGGTGATTACAGCTTTTAATGTATGGTTTGCATCAATAAAAACGAAATCCAATTCACTAAATTCAGTAAGCACTTTTGGCAACAATTCTCCAATTTCGCCAACTTTCACTTCAATATTGTTTAATTTTAATTTTTCAATATTGCGAATGGCAATTTTTGCTGTTTCGGGACATCCCTCCAATGTTATACATTTTGCGTTTTGATTTGAAGCAGCTAAATACAAACTTGTAATACCTAAAGAAGTGCCTAATTCTAAAATATTTAATGGCTTATACTCATTTACCAGTCTGAAAAGTAATTGTGCCTGTTTTTTCGATTTCAGTGATTTTTTAGCAATCTCAGCAATTTTTCTTTCACTTTCAAAACTGGTACCAAAGTCTTTTAAAGAAATTACTTGCTTATTTTGAAGCAATTCCGAACGCAGTTTTTCAATATCTGCAAAAACATAAAAAGGATTTTTTTCGGCAAATACAAATTTTACAAGATGAAATAATGACGGTGAGTGTACCCCAAAACCACCTGTGTTTCTGGCAGTTAACACAAAAATAATCAGATCAAAAAACACCCTCATTTTTTTCATATTATTTGAAACCTTATTAACCTTAGCAGTTAATAATGTCAATTATTTTTCTAAATTTTTAATTGTTTGAATAATTGCCCAAAATACGAACTAAATAATTTCAATCCCATTTTGTTTACATAAATCCATGGCCATTTCGCGGAGTTTAAATTTTTGTATTTTCCCACTGCCAGTTAAAGGATATTGCTCTACAAAAAATATGTAACGCGGTATTTTATAACGTGCAATTTTATCCTTGCAAAAATCTTTTACATCTTCTTCGGTTAAGTCAGCACCTTGATGTGGGATAATGAAAACACCTACATCTTCGCCATAACGTGGCGATGCAATAGCCACAACCTGAGCATCTTTTACACCAGGCATGTGATAAAGATATTCTTCAATTTCACGTGGAGAAATGTTTTCGCCACCCCGAATTATCATATCTTTTATACGCCCGGTAATGCGGTAATTTCCATCCGGATCTTTTACACCCAAATCGCCGGAGTGTAAAAATCCGTTATTATCAATTACCTGGGCAGTAGCTTCCGGGTTTTTGTAATAACCCTTCATTACATTGTATCCGCGGCAACACATTTCGCCCTGAACACCATCGGGGCATATTTCGTTGGTAATAGGGTCGATAACAGCTACTTCGGTAAATTCATAATCGCTACCAACCGTGGTACAACGTGTTTCAAACGAATCATCAATGCGTGTTTGTGTCATCCCCGGTGAAGTTTCGGTAAGCCCGTAAACACTGGTAATGGTCATAAACATCTTTTCGCTCACTTGTCGCATCAATTCAATAGGACACAAGGCTCCTGCCATAATTCCTGTGCGCAATGAACTCATATCGAACAAATTAAACATAGGATGATTGAGCTCGGCGATAAACATGGTAGGCACACCATACAAGGCTGTACATCTTTCTTTGTGTATGGATGCCAGGGTGATAAGTGGATCAAACCTTTCGACCATCACCATGGTACAACCATGTGTTAAGCAATTCATTACTGCCAAAACTACTCCAAAACAATGAAAGAGTGGTACACAAACACAAAGTTTATCGGATTGCGAAAAATTCATGTGTACGCCAGTCAGGTATCCATTGTTGGCAATATTGTGGTGCGACAGCATAACTCCTTTTGGAAATCCTGTTGTGCCCGAAGTGTACTGCATATTTACTGCATCATGGCAATCGATGCTTTTTTTGATGGCACGAAATTCATCATCTGCCTGATTTTGACCCAATAATAAAATTTCGGCTGTATTGTACATACCCCGATGTTTTTCCTGACCAATAAAAACCAGGTTTTTTAACTGTGAAAATCTGGCTGATTTAAGTTTACCTCTTTGTGTGGTTTTAAGTTCAGGTAACAAAGCATTTATTGTTTCCAAATAATCGTTTCCCGGAACACCTTCAGTTAAGCAAAGCGTGTGCATATCAGAGTTTTCGATTACAAAAGCCAATTCATGTGCTTTATAACTGGTGTTAACTGTAATAGCTACTGCTCCAATTTTAGCACAAGCAAAAAGAAAAGTCAACCAATCAGGCACATTTTGAGCCCAAATACCAACATGTGTGCCTTTTGTTACCCCTATAGCCATTAAGCCTTTAGCCATATTATCGACACGGAGGTTGAATTCACTCCATGTAAACCTTAAATTACGATCCGAATAAACTACATATTCGTGATTTGGTGATTTTTCAGCCCAAAACTCTAACCAATCACCTAAAGTTTTATTTGATAAATTCATAAGTAAACCGAAAATTTTAATTCTTTTGTGTTGCGCGTTTCATGTTTCGCGTTTCGCGTTTCGTGTTTCGTGTTTCGTGTTTGTGGTTAGAGGTTTGAATTTTCGCGTTCTATCCCTGTCCCTATCTATCTCCTGTCTGCCGTCTTTGTTCTTTGTTCTTTGCTCTTTGTTCTTAAATAGGTGTATAAACCACAGCCACTATTTGAGCCGGATTATCACTGACAGCGCTTACCAAATGGTCAACAATAGAGTCATAATAAATACTTTCGCCCTTTTGCAAAACATAGGTTTCTTTACCATAAATAATTTTGACTTCACCACTTATTACAAAAATGAATTCTTCACCTTCGTGCGACGAAAGGATAGGCTCATTGGTTACAGAAGGTTTAATATCTATAACAAATGGCTCCATGTGTCGACCGGCTTTGTTGCCCGCCAAGGAATAGAAATCGAGATGAGAATTGGATGTGGAAAGCTGGCTCGAAAATGTTGCCGAGTCAGTTTTGTCGGATAAACGATGAACCACCGGACCAATGTTCTCCGAATCGTCGAGAAATGTACCCAACCGGAGACCTAAGCCTCGGGCAATTTTAATAAGCGGTGCTAATGAAGGGATTTTTTCACTTTCAAGTATTAAACTGATTTGCGATTCTGTGAGACCTGATAGTTTTGATAATTCCTCAAGACTAATATTTCTATCATTCAACAAAGTGCTGATTTTCTCACTAACAACATTTTTCTTCATGGTTTAAAATATTTTATTTTATAAATAATATCAATAAATCATAGTATGACTTATTGATATTCATAAATTTATGGTTTCTAGCATTAATTTAGTCATATTATGATTATCTGGCATTTACGAAATTATTGCGGATTTATGTTATAACTTATTTTGTTAGCAGCAAACTTAAAAACTCCTCTTTTTTGGCAAATTTTTCAATGGCAACAGCCAATTCTTTATCTTTTCGCAATGCAAATTCAATTTCTCCCTTTTGGAAATAATATCTTTTTATAATTTCGAGGCTAAGCAATTCTGAGATTTCGGTTTTATTATCAGCGATATTTTTCTGAATATCGGGGATTAATTTTGATTTAAGATTTTCAAATTCTGTTTTCGCCAAAGAATCAAGTCCTTCTATACTAGCAACTTCAAGAAGTTCGTCAAAGTATTTTTTGGTTTGCGAAGTATAATTGAATTTCTTTTCAACTAAATAATCGGTAAAAGCTTTAAAGTCATCGTCGCTCAAATTAAACTCATTAGGTTTAGCAATAGTTTTGTGTTTAGAGCAATATTCAGTTGCAAAGTCGAAGTATAAGTTCTGCATAAAAATATAGTACGCTATATTCAATTTTCTATCATCTTTGGTTACAATATCGGGTGTTATACCTCCACCATCGCGCACTTTGCGACCGTTACGAGTTTTAAATTCGGTAGTTAAACTATCCGGAACTCTACCCACACTACCATCTTCGTTTCTGTGACTATAATCTATTGCCTGAATACAACGTCCGCTCGGAATGTAATATTTTGCGGTTGTAACTTTAACATGTCCACCATAACCCAAAGGGCGAATATTTTGTACCAAACCTTTCCCAAAAGTTCGTTCGCCAATTACAATTCCTCTGTCAAGGTCTTGTAAAGCTCCTGCTAGAATTTCGGAAGCCGAAGCTGAAGCACGATTTGCCAAAATAGCTAATTTCATTTCGGGGAAAAGTGGCTCTGTAGGTGTTTTGTAGGTTCTATCAGCCTGTTTATTCTTTCCCTTTGTGCTTACCACTTCTGTGCCTTTGGGTACAAAGTAACCTACAATTTTCACCGCCTCGTCTATTAAACCGCCACCATTATTGCGCAAATCAATAATCAGATTTTCAATTTTATGGCTTTTAACCAGGTTATTAACGGTTGTTTTAAGCTCCATAGCCGATTTATCTGTAAAATCATTGAGCAGTAAATAAGCAGTTTTGTCGGCTACAATAGATGAGTATGAAACGGAATTGACCTGAATTTTTTCACGCAAAAACTCTTTTTGAATGATTTTTGATTCCCCAAAACGTTTAATTTTAAGCTTTATAAGTGTGTTAGGAGTTCCTTTAAGCATGGCACTCACCTCACTTACAATTAATCCGTTCACCTTTTTACCATCCACTTCCAAAATAATATCACCGGCTCGCAAGTCATTTCTTTGTGCAGGCATACCCTCGTAAGGCTCTGAAATACAGATATCATTCCCTTTTTTCATTATCATGGCACCTATGCCGGCATATTCACCTGTGGTCATAAAAGTTAAATCGGAAGTTTCTTCTTCAGGCAAATAAACTGTGTATGGATCGAACTTAGCCAACATTTCATCTATGGCCGTTTTCATCATTTTATCGTAGTTCAATGTGTCCACATAAAACATGTCTAACTCGCGGAACAATGAATTGAAAATGGAAAGATTTTTACTGATTCGGAATGTACGTTGATTTACATTTGTTGATTCTGCCGAAAATGAAAAAATAAAACAGATTAACAGGAAGTTAAGTATTAAGATACGTTTCATATTATTCTTAAAACAATGTTTGAAAATTCGTTGATTTGAAAATTATTACATCCTGAATATCTTTGAATCAAAGTATGACTTATGGTATTCAGAAGTTTAGGATTTTATCAATGATCTAGTAATGCTGAGATTATCAATACAATAGATTATTTATTGCCTTTTTTATAGGTTTTAGCCCATTCCATAACATTGGCAGGAGCGCGTTCATTGAGCAATTCATGTTTCATAAAGTCCATATAAGGAGCCACATGCCCATAAAACATTTTCCATCCGGCACATAAATAATTTAATCCAGGCTCACCATCTTTGGTATAGGCAAAACGATTTTTCGGACATTCCCCATTACATGCAAAAAGAAATTCACATTCCTTACATTGCCGTGGCAATTTATCATGTTTATCAGTACCAAATTTCAACTGTTTTTCTGAATACATCATCGACGTAAGTGTATCAGTATTCAAATTTCCCAGTTTAAATTCCGGAAAAACAAAGTGATCACATGAATACACATCGCCGTTAAATTCCATAACACCAGCATGTCCGCAATGTCGAGCCAAAGTACAAATTCCGGGTTGCTCTCCTACCCAGTTTGCAAGCGTAGAGTCGAACATTTGTATATAAAATTTCCCAACATCTTCTTTGATCCATTCATCAAATAGTCCGCATAGAAACTTTCCCCATTGCACAGGCGATACAGAAAAATCGGTTAAAACAGCCTCTTCGTGAGGTGCTGAGAGTTTAAGCCCGTCAGTTCTATTGCCTAAACGTTCAACAATGGGTGCAAATTGTATATATCGGCAATCAATTTGTTTGAAAAAATTAAAAAATTCAACCGGGTAATCGGCATTATAATCATTCACTACCGCCATGGCATTATATTCAACTCCATGTTTTTTAAGCAGATTAATACCTTTCATCACCTTTACAAAAGTAGGTAAACCGCCTTTGTTGCGGCGGTATTCATCGTGAAATTCCTGAGGACCATCTATTGAAATCCCCACTAAGAAATTATTTTCTTTAAAAAATTCGCACCAGGCATCGGTAAGTAAAGTTCCATTAGTTTGAATGCTATTATCTATGGTTCGCCCCCGGGCATATTTTTTTTGCAACTCCAATGCTTTTTTATAAAAACTAATGGGTCGTAAAAGGGTTTCGCCACCATGCCAGGTAAACATAACTTGCGGCTGTGTTTGCGAATCGAGGTATTGCTCAATAAATTTTTCGAGCAACTGATCGCTCATTAATTGCGATTTAACTGAAGGGTATAAGTATTCTTTTTCGAGATAATAACAGTAAGTACAATTTAAATTACATGCTGAACCACCGGGTTTTAGCATTACATACATGGGTTTTGCAAAAGGAGCAAAAGTATTATTCATTTTTAGTTTTTTTGATTTAATAGAAATTTCAACATCATTCAGAAATTTCTTTATACCACAAAAATACATAAATATATTGTTTGAAAACTAAAAGTTTACACAAAAAAGCGAAAAATGAATTTTAAAGAGACAATAAGACATTGTATTACAGGACAAAAGAAACTTTTGACAAATAATTTTGATGTTTATTGTATTATGATATTGCAAATTTGATTTGTTGCTATTATTTGAATTTGGATAAAGGATAAATAAAAATGAAAATTCAATTAGTAAATGCAACTTTGCAGACAAAATAGGAAAGTTTGTTTTTTCAGAGCCAGGAGGAACCAGTCCCCCCTTGCTCTGATGGGAAAAATTACTTATATTGTCTACCGACCAAAGTTGACATTTATGAGTCATTTA